>DATABX010000482.1:0-8792 GCA_036259335.1 Actinomycetota bacterium | reverse complement strand
TCCGCCGGCCGGAGGCGTTCCACCCGGCAGGCCCGGGATGCCGCCGCCAAGACCCGGGATGCCGCCGCCTATGCCGGGGACGGCTCCGCCGCCGGCCACCGGCAGGTTGCCCATGACCTGGTCCACGATGCCCATGGCCATGTCGACCGCACCGTTGGCCATGCCCATCGCCTGGTCGGCGATGCCGGTGGCCATGGAGGCCGCCTGCTCGGCGGCGTTCACCGCTTGCATCGCTGCGTCGATGCCGGTCTCGGCTACGCCGGTCGGGTCGAGCGCCTTGACCTCGTCGGTCACCTGCTTGACCAGGGTCAGCCCGTCGGCGGTGGTGCTCTTCGCCAGCCCGGCACAGTCGCGGGCGGCGTCGGCAATGGTGCGGGCCCGGGCCACCAGCGCCTGAGCCGCTGCCGGGTCCGTGATTCCCGGCGCTGCCGCCACGATCTCGTTTACCTGCGCCTGGATGCCGGCCGCGCACTCCTTGGCCTTCGCCGCGGCCGCCAGCGCCGCCTTCTGCGCCTGCTCGGCCCTCGCCAGGGCGGCCTCGGCTGCTGCAAAGGCGGCGTCGACGTTGGGCACCTCGGGGAGAGAAACCGGGATCTGAGGGATGGCCGGGATCAGCGAGGCGCCGGCCAGGGCGGCTCCGCTTGCCGAGGCATTGGTGGTTGCAGCCTGAGTTCCGGCGCCGACCTCGGCGGTGACCTGGGCGTCGGAGGCGCTCGGCAGGACGCCGCTGACGGCCACCCCGGTTGCCAGGCCGGCGGCCGCCAGGACGGTCGCCAGGATCTTTCCGATCAGTCCCCCCAAGAAACCACTCAGCATGTTGTTGCTCCTTTGTGTCGAACGGGATTCCGGGTCCGGCTAAGCGCTTGAGTCCGACCGGTAATCGAACGCTGAAGGCGGCTTGATACCACCCACGGTGAAATTTCTGCGGAGCTTCGGAATTGCGGCCCGGAGCAGGCGGTGGCGATCGGTTAAATTCGAAGAGCGGCGGCCGCTTGGAGCCGCTCCCGACCCTGCAGGTGCCGATGCCGAACGACCCCCTCGAAACCCTCACCGAAATCCAGACCGCCGCCGGCCCCCTGGGGGTCTACAGCCTGCCGGCTCTCGCCGAACGGGCCGGCACCGACGCGGCGGCGCTCCCCCACACCGTCAAGATCCTGCTCGAGAACCTCCTGCGGCGGGCGGGCACGCGGGACGTCTCCGAAGCCGACGTCAACGCGCTGGCGCGCTGGCCCGAAGAGCATCCCGGAGCCCGCCTCGCCTACATGCCGGCCCGGGTGTTGATGCAGGACTTCACCGGGGTGCCGGCGGTCGTCGACCTGGCGGCTCTGCGCAGCGCGGTCGCCCGCTCGGGCGGGGACCCGGCCTCGGTGAACCCGTTCGTTCCGGTCGACCTGGTCATCGACCACTCGGTCCAGGTCGACCGCTTCGGAACGCCCGAGGCCTACCGGGCCAACATCGAGTGGGAGTACCGGCGCAACCGCGAGCGCTACTCGCTGCTCAACTGGGGCCAGCAGGCCTTCCGCGACTTCCGGGTCGTCCCGCCCGGGATGGGGATCTGCCACCAGGTAAACCTCGAGTACCTCAGCCGGGTGGTCGTCGCCCGGGACGGCCTGGCGTATCCCGACACCCTCGTGGGCACCGACTCCCACACCACGATGGTCAACGGCCTGGGCGTGCTCGGCTGGGGAGTCGGCGGGATCGAGGCGGAGGCCGCCATGCTCGGCCAGCCGATGTTCCTCACGTCGCCCGTGGTCGTCGGCATCCGCACGACCGGCGCTCTTCCGGCGGGCACCACCGCAACCGACCTGGTCCTCACGCTCACCGAGATGCTGCGCCGGCACGGCGTGGTGGGCAAGTTCCTCGAGTTCTTCGGCGCCGGGCTCGGCAACCTCAGCGTCGCCGACCGGGCGACCATCAGCAACATGTCGCCCGAGTTCGGAGCCACCTCCACCCTGTTCCCGATCGACGCCAACACCCTCACCTACCTCCGGGAAACCAACCGGGGCGACGCCGCCGCCCTGGCCGAGGTCTACGCCCGGGCGCAGGGCCTGTTCCGGAACGACTCCGACCCCGCCCCGAACTTCACCGAGGTGCTCGACCTGGACCTGTCGTCCGTGGTCCCCAGCCTGGCGGGGCCGAAGCGACCCCAGGACCGGGTGAGCCTGTCCGAGGTGTGGCCCTCGTTCCGGGAGGCGTTTCTCCCCGACGACGGCAACGGGGCCCCCAAGCGCGATGTCGGCCGCTTCATCGCCGAGGGAGGCAACCCGGAGGGCAGGGACCTGCAGGCGCCGGTCGCAGGCGGCCCGCCCGAGCAGCCGGCCGCCGGGCTGGGGGACGAGATCAACGACGGGTCGGTGGTTATCTCGGCGATCACCAGCTGCACCAACACCTCCAACCCGTCGGTGATGATCGCCGCCGGCCTGCTGGCAAAGAAGGCGGTCGAGGCGGGGCTCGAGAGCAAACCCTGGGTGAAGACCTCGCTGGCGCCCGGCTCCCGGGTGGTCACCGACTACCTGGACCGCGCCGGCCTCACGCCCTACCTCGAGGACCTGGGCTTCAATCTGGTCGGCTACGGGTGCACGACCTGCATCGGCAACTCGGGGCCGCTGCCCGAGGACATCGCCCGGGCAGTCGACGAGCGCGGCCTGGCCGTCGTTGCCGTCCTCTCCGGCAACCGTAACTTCGAAGGCCGCATCCACTCGCAGGTGAAGGCAAGCTACCTGGCCTCGCCGCCGCTGTGCGTCGCCTACGCCCTGGCGGGCACGGTCCACCTCGACCTCAGCCTCGACCCGGTCGGATACGACGAGACCGGCGAGGGCATCTACCTGGAGGAGCTGTGGCCCGACCCGGACGAGGTCCAGTACCTGATGTCGAAGTCGATCTCACCCGACCAGTTCGCCGAGGAGTACGGATCGATCTTCGAGGGCGATGACAACTGGCGCTCGATGCCGGCGCCCTCGGGCGACGTCTACGCCTGGGACCCCGACTCCACCTACATCAAGGAGCCGCCGTTCTTTCTCGGAGTCACGACCGAGTTCGCACCTCCGGAAAACATCGTCGACGCCCGGGCGCTTGCGGTGCTCGGCGACTCGATCACCACGGACCACATCTCCCCCGCCGGCTCGATCTGGCTGAACTCGCCGGCAGGCAAGTACCTGAGGAGCCTGGGGGTAGCGCCGGGAGACTTCAACAGCTTCGGCTCCCGCCGGGGCAACCATGAGGTGATGCTGCGGGGCACCTTCGGGAACAACCGGCTGCGCAACCAGCTGGCGCCGGGAACCGAAGGTCCGCACACGTTGCACCTGCCGGACGGCGCCCCGATGACCATCTACGACGCCGCCACCGCCTACGCCGCCGAGGGGGTCCCGCTGGTGATCCTGGCCGGCAAGGAGTACGGCTCCGGCAGCTCCCGCGACTGGGCGGCCAAGGGCACCGCCCTGCTGGGGGTGCGGGCGGTCATCGCCGAGAGCTTCGAGCGGATCCACCGGAGCAACCTCGTCGGCATGGGGGTCCTGCCGCTTCAACTCGCCCCGGGCAGCTCCGTAGCCTCACTCGGGCTGACCGGGCGGGAACGGTTCACCATTCGCGGGGTCGACGCCGGGGTCCGGCCGGGGGCCCAGGTCGAGGTGGCCGCGACAACGGAGCAGGGCGAGGACATCTCGTTCCCCGCGACGGTCAGGATCGACGCCGAAGCCGAGCTCGATTACTACCTGAACGGTGGGATCCTGCAGATGGTGCTGCGCCAGCTGATCTAGCCGCGCAGCGGTTCCCTACTGAAGACCTAGCTGGCGGAGCGCCCGCTGGACGGTCTCGCTGTCCTCGACCTGGGACCGCGGGGCGCCGTAGCCGGGCTCCGGCTGCTCCTGCTCGCCCTCCTCGGACTCCTCGGACTCCTCGGTGGCGGCCGGCGCCGGACGGTTCAGGGAGTCGGCCAATCCGGGGATGCCGGCCAGGGCCGCCTGGACCGCTGCGCTGTCGCCCGATGCGGGCTCCTCGGCCTGCTGGCCCTCGACTTCTTCGTCACTCATGAACAATCCCCCTTTTCGACCTGGCCGGCGGACTGCCGGTCCTTCAAGTATCCGGTGGTGTGGTTGCTAACGCAAAGTTGCCACCGGCGTCGTAGCCTTTTGGTAGATACCGCTTTCGGAAAGGAAACAATGCCCCACTTCCCCGCTCTCTCCGCTTCCACGTCCAAAATCCCCGTCCGGGTCGCCGCACTGCTCCTCGCCTGCGGGCTGATGGCCGCCTGCGGCGCCGCCGAGCTCACCGGTAACGCGAAGAGCGGCCCGGCGCCCGGCGACGCCATCGCGATCGAGGCCGGCGACAACTTCTTCGAGCCCGAACAGATCGAGGTCGCGGCCGGCGAGGAGGTCACCGTCGAGATAACGAACACCGGCAACGCGGCCCACGACTGGACCGTCGACGAGCTGGAGCTCAGCACCGGAGTCATCCCGGCCGGCGAGGTCTTCCACGCCACCTTCACCGCACCGGAGGGCGACGTCGAGTTCGTGTGCACCCTCCACCGCGGCATGGACGGCACGATCAAGGTGGCGTGAGGAAACCAAACACCGGTGTCGAAGCGGGTCTGGGTTAGCATGGACTCCATGCCAGTTTGGATGCATCACTGCGCGCCCGAGTCCCGGCCTGTTCGCCGCATATCCGCCGTTCGAGGACTGGTTCTGGCACTGGCGATGATGCTGGTAGCCGGCGCCTGCAACGGCGGGGGCGACCCGGAAGCCGAGGCGACGCCCTCCGAGGGGACCCAGCTGGGCCAGTTCAACGCCAACTCCCCGGTGACTCTTAAGAGCGTCGGCCCGATCGTGGTCGGCATGACGCTGGACCAGGTCGCCCAGGCCGCCGGAGTGGACCTCACCCGGCAGCCGGACTACGACCAGGCAGTCGCCGAGAAGAACTGCGCCTACGTCAGCCCGTCGACGATTCCCGGATACGTGCCGCCGCCGGACAGCGGCAACAAGTCGCCTCTGGCGTTCATGATCGTAGACGGCAAGCTGGCCCGCATCGACATCCTGGGCGGCGACTTCGCCACTGCCCAGGGCATCAAGGTGGGCAGCGAGGAGAGCCAGGTGCTCGAGGTCTACGGCAACGGACAGGCCCTGCCGCCCCGGGCGTTCATCGGCCCTCCCTACCGCTACCTCACCGCCACTCCTCGCCAGGCGGCGGACCAGAACTTCCGCATGGTGTTCGAGTCGGACGGCGCCAAGGTCGTGCAGTACCGGGTCGGCCAGCTGCCGCACGTCGAGAACAAGCAGGGCTGCACGCCCTAGCTCACCGGGGTTCTTCTCCGACGGCGAAGCCGTCGATCTCGATGCCGTCGATCCCCACCGCATTCACCGACAGGGCTTCCCCTTCGAGCTCCAGAAGCAGGAAGTGGTTCTCGGACATGCAGGTGACCAGCGTCGGCGGGTCATCGACGCACGGGTATAGCTGGGCCCCGCCGCCTCCGGTCACCACGTAATGGACGCCGTTCTGGAACGAGTGCTCGTACCCGTGGTTGTGGCCGTTCAGCACCAGGTCGACGCCGTGGCGCTCGAACAGCGGCACCCAGCTGCGCCGGACCGCCAGGCTGTCCTCGTGCAGACCGGCGGTCAGCGGCGGGTGGTGGAACACCGCGACCTTGACCGGAGCCTGCGAGCGGGCCAGCTCGGCTTCCAGCCACGCCTGCTGGGAACGGTCTCCCACCCGGTTGGAGTCCAGCATGAAGAACTCCGCCCGGCCTGCGGTCCAGCTGTAGGTGCGTTCGGACGCCCCGAGCACCGTGCCGGTTGAGTCGCCCCGGCTGTCGTGGTTACCCCACACCGGGCGCCACTGGTGCCCGGGGTGCTCGGTGAGGCACGCCTCGGGCGTGAAGTAGTTGGCCTGGGTGGCGACACCGTCGGGTGAGTAGAAGTTGTCGCCGGTGGTGATCACGACGTCGAAGGGCGTGGTCTTGCGCATCTCGCACATCCGGCTCGTGACCGCAGCCTGCTCCCGGGTTCCGGCGCCCCAGTCGCCCTTGACGGCGAAAACGAGTCTGGAATCCGGGCTCGGCGTGGGGGAAGCAGTCGAGGTTGAGGCTGCCTGGGGGCTGGGATCCTCCTGGGCGGGCTCCGGGGCCGGGCCGCACGCCGCTGCGAGCAGGCACAACGCCGCCAGGGCAAGCAGGATGCGGGACCGGCACATCGGTCAATACTCCCACCCCCCGTCCGCAGGCCGGACGGGGACGGCTCGGTACCGCTACGATGAGCGCACAACGGGACAAGCGAGGTCAAATGGGCAAGAAGAGCAAGGCCGCCGACTCAGCGGCCACCACCGGCCGCAGGCGCAAGCGGAGCTTCCTTCGCCGGAGCCTGAGCCGGCTGCTGGTGATGGGAGCGGTGAGCGCCGCCGTCAGGTACCTGATGGACTCGGGCAAGGCCGACGCCGGTCGCAAGAAGGCCATGAGTCTGGTCGGCAAGTAGACCTCGTCACGCAACTGGCCCGGCCGGAAACGATCTGGCCGGGCCTTTTTGTTCTTCAGCCGCTCGAGAGCACGTCGGCCAGGTTGAAGGTGGCCGGGACCTCGAGCTGGGCGAAGGTGCAGGACTCGGGCGCCCGGTCGGGCCGCCACCGCTTGAACTGCGCGACGTGGCGGAACCGGCTCCCCTCCATGTGGTCGTAGCCGACCTCGACCACCAGCTCCGGGCGCAGCGGCTCGTAGGACATGTCCTTCTTGGCGTTCCACCGGTTGCCGGCCCCGCCCGGGATGTTCGCCACATCCGCCCACTCCCCCCAGGGGTGCGGCTCGCCCTGCTCCTGGCGGTAGGGGGCCAGGTCGTCGAGGAGGCGCTTGCGCTCCGCCATCGGGAACGCCGCGGCGACGCCGACGTGGTGCAGGTCGCCCTTGTCGTCGTATAAGCCGAGAAGCAGCGACCCGACCACCTGCCCGCTTTTGTGCCAGCGAAACCCGGCAACCACGCAGTCGGCGGTCCGCTGGTGCTTGATCTTGAACATGATCCGCTTGTCGGGCGCGTACGGGATGGTGGCCGGCTTGGCGATCACTCCGTCCAGGCCTGCGCCCTCGAACGCCTGGAACCACTCGGTCGCCAGCTCGAGCGAGTCGGTGGCCGGCGTGAGCAAGATCGGCGGGCCGCTCGGGGCCAGCGCCTTCTCCAGCGCCGCCCGCCGCTCGGCGAACGGGCGGTCCAGATACGAGGCGTCGCCCAGCGCCAGCAGGTCGAAGGCGACGAAGGCGGCCGGCGTACGCTCGGCCAGCAGATTGATCCGGGAGACCGCCGGGTGGATGCGCTGCTGGAGCGCCTCGAAGTCCAGCCCGTTGCCGACGGCCACCACCACCTCGCCGTCGATGACGCAGCGCTCCGGCAGGTGCTGTTTCACCGCCCGTACGACTTCCGGGAAGTAGCGGGTCAGCGGCCGCTCGTTGCGGCTGCCGAGCTCCACCTCGTCACCGTCCCGGAAGACGATGCAGCGAAAACCGTCGAACTTCGGCTCGTAGAGCATCCCCTCGGGGATGTCGGGGACCGACTTGGCCAGCATCGGCTTGACCGGAGGGTTGACGGGCAGGTCCATGGCCCCATTCTCGCCGACGACGGGCGGCTTAATGCTCTTTGCGCGCCTTCGACGGCTGAACCCGCTTCGGTTCCCCCGGCATCTTCGGGAAGTTCGGCGGCCAGGGGGCGTCGCCCAGGCCCTTGCGCTCGTCCTCCAGTGACAGCTCCAGCAGCGAGTCCAGAGAGCCCGCTACCTCGTCGATCGCCTTGTCGGGGTCCTTGCCGTTGAACCGCTCGGGGACCGTCGCCACCGTCCAGTCCGCCGGCTCCACGTCGGGGACCTCGTCCCAGTCCAGCGGCGTCGACACCCGGCCGTCCGGCTTCGGACGAACCGAGTAGGCGGAAGCCACCGTCCGGTCCCGGGCGTTCTGGTTGTAGTCCAGGAATACTCCGTGGCGCTGCTCCTTCCACCAGGCGGTGGTGGCCAGCGGGTCTCGCCGCTCGACCTCCCGGGCCAGCGCCAGGGCGGCCCGCCGGACCTCGGTAAATCCCCAGAGCGGCTCGATGCGCACGTTGACGTGGATCCCCCGGGAGCCCGAGGTCTTCGGGAACCCGGCCAGGCCGTGCTCGTCCAACACCTCCTTGACCACCATCGCGACCTCGCGGACGTGCTCGAACGGGATGCCCGGCGTCGGGTCGATGTCCACCCGGAGCTCGTCCGGCCGGTCGAGGTCGGCGCGGCGAACCGGCCACGGGTTCAGGTCGATACAGCCCAGGTTGATCGCCCACACCAGGTGCGCCTCATCGACAATCGTCAGGAACTCCGCCGACCGGCCGCTCGGGAAGCGCACGATGGCGGTCTGGATCCACTCCGGCCGGGGGGTCGGGACCCGCTTCTGGAAGAAGAAGTCGCCGTCGGCCCCGTTGGGAAAGCGCTTGAGCGAGGTCGGCCGGTCGTAGACGCCCCGGATGGCGCCGGGCGCCACCGCCAGGTAGTACTTCACGAGGTCGAGCTTGGTGACCCCGATCTCGGGAAAGAAGACCTTGTCCGGGTTGGTCACGGTCACTTCGTGGCCGCTGAGCTCCAGGATCTCCGGCTTGGGCGCCATGGTTCGCGACCTTAACGCAGGTCTTCAGGAACGGGCGGGAGATCGACCCGGACTCGTCTAGTACAGGCTCTGGATCGCCGCCATCGGGATCTTCACCCACTCCGGGCGGTGGGCCAGCTCGTAGCCGATCTCGTAGATCCCCCGGTCCAGCTCGAAGGCCTTGAGCACCAGGCCGAAGTTGTCCTCGTCGGTGGGC
>DATABX010000481.1:0-5227 GCA_036259335.1 Actinomycetota bacterium | reverse complement strand
CGACTTCGTGTGCATCCACAACGCCGGCGGCTGGGAGACCTACGCCATCGAGCTGAACCTCAGGCAGGGTGGGACGACCCACCCGTTTTTGACCCTGCAGTTTTTGACCGACGGCCGCTACGTCCCCGAGCAGGGGGTCTTCGTAGCCCCCAACGGACGCCGCAAGTATTTCGTCGCCTCCGACCACGTCGAGTCCCCGATGTACCGGGGATTCCCCCCGGATGACCTGTTCGACATCGTGGTCCGCAACAAGCTGCACTTCGACCACGCCAGCCAGACCGGCGCGGTGTTCCACATGATGAGCGCCCTGCCCGAGATCGGCCGCACCGGGGTCACCGCGGTGGCCGACTCCGCCGAGGAGGCGCAGTGGATGTACGACGCGGTCCTTCGGGTGCTGGACGCCGAAGCCGCTACCGCCTTCGAGGATCGGCCGCCCTTCGGCTGAGGAGCCGGCTACAGGATCGGCAGGTACCGTTCCAGCTCGTAGGGTGTGACGTAGGCCTTGTGGTCGTCCCACTCCTTCTTCTTGTTGCGGATGAACCACTCGAAGGTGTGCTCGCCGAAGGTCTCCCGCACCAGGTCCGACTGCTCGCAGATCGAGATCGCCTCGTGCAGGTCTTCGGGGAGGTGGCCGATGTTGGCCGCCTTGCGCTCCTTCGGGGTCATCTCGTAGATGTTGTCGTCGGCCTCGGGCGGCAGCTGGTAGTTCTCCTTGATGCCCTTCAGGCCGGCAGCCAGCATCACGCTGAAAGCCAGGTACGGGTTGCACGCCGGGTCCGGGAAGCGGGCTTCGATGCGGGTGGCCTGCTCCTTGCCCGGCTTGTACATCGGTACCCTGACCAGCGCCGACCGGTTGCGCCGGGCCCAGCAGATGTACACCGGGGCCTCGTAGCCCTGGACCAGCCGCTTGTAGGAGTTGACCCACTGGTTGGTGACCGCGCAGATCTCGGCGGCGTGGTGCAGGACGCCGGCCAGGAACGACTTGCCGACCTTCGACAGGTGGGCCTCGTCCGAGGGGTCGAAGAAGGCGTTGCGGTCGTCGGCGAACAGCGACATGTGGGTGTGCATCCCGCTGCCGTTGTACCCGGCCACCGGCTTGGGCATGAAGGTGGCGTAGACCCCCAGCTCCTGGGCGATCTCCTTCACCACCAGCCGGTAGGTCATGACGTTGTCGGCCATCAACAGGGCGTCGGCGTAGCGCAGGTCGATCTCGTGCTGGGAGGGCGCCACCTCGTGGTGGACGTACTCAACCGGGATTCCCATCTCCTCCAGGTACTCGACGGTACGCTTGCGCAGGTCGCCCGCCTCGTCGAGGGGGGTCAGGTCGAAGTAGGAGCCGTGGTCGAGGAACTCGGTTCCCTTGGAGTCCTTGAAGTAGAAGTACTCCAGCTCCGGGCCGACGTAGTAGCTGTATCCCATCTCGGCCGCCTCTTTCAGGGTGCGCTTGAGCACCTGCCGGGGGTCGCCGGCGAAGGGGGTTCCGTCCGGGAGCCAGATGTCGCAGAACATGCGGGCCGAGTCGGATCGTGAGGGGTGCGCCGGCATCACCTGGAACGTGGAGGCGTCGGGCCAGGCGATCATGTCCGACTCCTCGATCCGGGCGAACCCCTCGATGGAGGAGCCGTCGAAGCCGATGCCCTCGGTGAGCGCCTCCTCGAGGTCGGTCGGGGTGATGTCGAACGCCTTCAGGAACCCTAGGATGTCGGTGAACCACAGGCGCACGAACTTGATGTTGCGCTCCTCAACAGTCTTGAGGACGAACTCTTGATCCGGTGTCAGCAAAAAATCCTCCACAACCGGGCCCCGCGGTCTGGCGGGCGCCCCAAATCGACTAGCCGGCGAAGCGGTAGCCCACGTTCCTTACCGTCTCGATCATGTGAGCTTCATTTCCTAGCTTGGCCCTCAACCGTCTCACATGCACGTCAACGGTCCGGGTGCCTCCAAAAAAGTCGTAGCCCCAAACTTCGCTGAGCAGGGCGCTGCGGGAGCACACCCGTCCGGGCCGCTGGGCCAGGTAGGCGATCAACTCGAACTCCTTGAAGGTCAGGTCGAGCGTTTCCCCCCGCACCTTCACCTCGAAGCGCTCCCGGTTGATGTTGATCTCGCCCCGCTTGATGACCTCGGAGGATTCCTCCTCGACCGGGCTCACCACCCGCTTCAGCCGGGCGTCCAGCTCGGGCGTGGTGCAGCGGTCGGTGAGGAAGTCGGCGGCGCCGGAGTTCCAGTCGAAGCCCGGCAGCGAGTCGTCGTCCAGCACGACCACAAAGGGTGCCTCGAGCTCTCCCCGTAGCTTGCGGATGACCCCGGCGGCCTCCTCCGGCCGCCCGCGGCCGTCCACGACGATCACGTCGGCCAGCCTCCGGCTCAGCAGTTCCGGGGTGGCGTCGGAGAACCTGATCGGCTCGGGAGCAGGCCTCTTTCCGGCCAGCGGCGGAAAGGATTCCTCCGGGTCGTCGCGCTGTGAGCTCAGCCAAAGAAGACGAATCATTGACTCCAGTCTAATTCCCGGCGAGGTGGTTGTGAGAAGGTTCGAACGATTGGTCCGCCAACGCGGCTGGAAACTAGGATAGCGGGCGATGACACCAGGGACGCAGGCCCGCACTCCGGCTCTGACGAGGGCGGCCCTGGCGGGCCTTGGAGTGGGCGCCGCCGTGTCGTCGCTTCTGGGTATCGGCATCTTCGCCGGCTTTACCGCGGTCGCCCTGGCCGCCGGGGTGACGCTGGCCCTCGGCTCGCTCGGCGCGCCCGGGGTGTTCCTCTCGGCGGTGGCCGCCGGGCTGGCGATACTGTTCCCACTGGCCGCTGCGGTCGAGGGCGAGCCCGGCATCCTCTGGGCCTCCGGAGCGACGTTTGTCGTGATCTCCGCCGGCTACGTCCTTCGGGGAGTGCCCCGGCACTCGCTGCAGATGCTGTCGGAGAGCCTGATGGTGGTGCTCCACCTCGGCCTACTCGGGTCGTACCTGGTACTGGTGGCGACCCTGGGCAACCGCCTGCTGGTGGTTCTGGTGCTCATGGTGGCGGCGTTCGAGGCGGCCTACGGGATTCTGACCGCCCGGCAGGCCGGCCGGGAGCGTCCGCCGCCCGGACGCCGGGGCGCTCCGCCGCCGAAGCCTGCCGCCTTGTTTCCTCCCCGGGCGCTTTTGGGCGGGGGAGGGGCGTGCTGCGCGGCCGCCCTCCTAGGCCGGTTTGTTCTGCCGGCCCCGCTCGGGATCGTCAGCCTGCTGGTGCTCGGTGCCGCCGTGGCCGCCGCCGCGGCGCTGGGTCACGCGGGAGCCGCCCTCGTGGCCGAGGACCTCGAGTGGCAGCCGGGGCGGAAGGGCCTCGACCCGGCCGTTTTCGGGTCGCTCAACGCCCTGCTTCTCGCGGCCGGCGCGTTCTACTACGGGTTCCGGCTCTACCTCGCCTGACCGGCCGGGTTAACCGGCCTGGGCCGGGAGCGGCCTGGACCGCACCTGCTCGAGTGCCGCGCGCAGTGCCTCGAGGGCGATGGTGGCGCAGCTGGAGCGATCCGGTGGAATTCCGCCGAGCTTCGAGGCGAGAGCGGTCGAGTCCAGCACCTCGGCGGCGGTGACCGACGTGCCGATCACTAGTTCGCACAGCGCGTCCGAGGCGGCGATCGCCGTGGCGCAGCCCTGGGTGCGAAAGCGCGCTTCGCCGATGCGTCCGTCGGCGACCTTCACTTCCAGGTGCACTACGTCGCCGCAGGTCGCGTTGCCCGCTACCCCGGTCCCGTCGGGCGCCTCCAGATCGCCGGCGTGCGATGGCTCGAGGAACCGCTGCAGCAGCGCGTCGCTGTACATTTCCCAACTGTAAATCAACGCAGCCCGATGGACTCCCAAAACAGCCTTACGGCGTGCGGTAGTCTGGGATATGCCCACCATCGAACAAGTGCGCGATGTCCTCGCCACCATCAACGACCCCGAGCTGCACCGCAGCATCGTCGAGCTCGGCATGGTCAAGGGAATCGAGGTGAGCGCACCCCAGGTGACGGTCGACCTGGCACTCACCATCCCCGGCTGCCCGCTCAAGTCCTTTTTCCAGGAGGTCCTGCCGGCAAAGATCCAGGCGACCTTTCCCGAGATCACCCAGGTGACGGTAAACCTCGGCGCGATGACCGACGAGGAGCGCAAGGCCCTGGTCGGCGGGGTGAAGGCCCAGGCCCCTCTCTCGTTTGCCCAGCCCGACTCCCACACGACCGTTCTGGCCATCGGAAGCGGAAAGGGAGGGGTCGGCAAGTCGACGGTCGCAGCCAACCTTGCCGCCGGACTGGCGAAGAGGGGCTACTCGGTCGGCCTGCTCGACGCCGACATCTGGGGCTTCTCCTCCTCCCGGATGGTCGGCATCAGCGCCAAGCCGACCGTGATCGACGAGCGCCTGATAGTCCCCCTGGAGGCCTACGGGTTCAAGATGATCTCGATGGGCAACCTGGTCGAGGACGACCGGCCGATCGTCATGCGGGGCCCCATGCTCCACAAGATCCTTCAGAGCTTTCTTTCCGACGTGCACTGGGAGGAGCCGGACTACCTGCTGATCGACATGCCCCCGGGAACCGGCGACATCTCCCTGTCCCTGTCGCAGTTCGTTCCGGGTTGCTCGATAGTCCTCATCACCACCCCGCAGCAGGCTGCCGAGAAGGTCGCCGAGCGGGCGGGCCACATGGCGGCCAAGGTCGGCATGAAGGTGGCCGGGGTGATCGAGAACATGGCGTACAGCATCTGCGAGCACTGCGGGGAGCGCACCCACCCGTTCGGAACCGGAGGAGGGCAGGAGCTGGCCGACACCTTCGCTGCTCCGCTGCTCGGCCAGATTCCTCTCGACCCGCCGATGGGCGAGTTGGCCGACCGCGGAAAGCCCTCCGTGGTTGCCAGTCCGGAGTCACCCTCCGCCCAGGCCTTCGAGGAGCTCACCGACGCCCTGGTGCAGCTCATCCCGCCCCGTCCCAAGGGCAGGTCCCGCAAGCCGCTTCCCCTGATCATGGCCCCGCCCGCGCCCCCGCGGGTCGCCGAAGAAGCCGCCCGCTCCCGGCGCTAGAGGGCGCCTTCGCCCCGGTACCCCGGCTAACCCCGCACTCTTCTTCCAATGCTTCCGGCATCGATAAAAGTGCTGGTCTAATGGGTTTGCACCTTGTAGGATTCCGAACGTACTGCGGACCCGAAGGGGTCCATCTGTCCTATTGGCCAAAAGCGGGGTCGTGGGTTCCAATGACCCACGGTTTGTTTCTCGAAAA
>DATABX010000480.1:0-11128 GCA_036259335.1 Actinomycetota bacterium | reverse complement strand
CCCGGGGGCAGGTTCGACCGGCGAAGGGCCCGGTAGCCGATGATGCCGGCGCACAGCAGGGGAGCGGCGTGGTGGTCGTCGAAGACGTCGGGTAAGCGGTAGACGTAGTCCTCGGGAGCGACGGCGTACTCGGCGTAGCCTCCGTCGGCGTCCCAGCCGGTGAACTCGGGCGCCAGGCACAGGTTCTCGTCGCCGCGCCGGCAGAAGCGGCACCGCCCGCAGGTGCGCCGCAGCCACGGGATGCCCACCCGGTCGCCGGCCGCGAGGCGGCGGCAGCTCGGCCCCAGCGTCTCGACGGTTCCCACCACCTCGTGTCCCGGGACGACTCGGGGCCGGGAAACCGGCAGGTCGCCTTCGGCCACGTGCAGGTCGGTCCGGCAGACGCCGCATACCGATACCCTCACCCGAACTTCGCCCGGGCCGGGCTCCGGCACATCGGTCTCCAGCCAGTCGAGCGGTGAGCCGGCGATCGGGCCCGGACGGCTGACCCTCCAGGCGTGCATGCATCGATTTTGCCGTTCCGAGCCGTTTGGTGCACCCGAACGCCCCTGGACAGGCACATTCCAGGGCGGATTGCCACCGTTTTTCCCCAACTCGTTGCTAACGTGACTGGCATGAGGTTGAGAAAGGCCAGCTCGACGCTTCGACGCGCCGTGGTTCCTACTGTGTGCGGCGTACTGCTGCTGGTCGTCGCCGCGTCCTGCCAGAAGCCCGACAACTCGGCCGACCAGCAGCTCTCCAAGAAGCTGGACAGCTCCGTCGCCCAGGTCTCCGGGCTCGTCACCCAGGTCGAGACGCTCGCCGGCAAGGACCAGAGCATCGAGGGCCAGGTCGCCGGCCTCAACCAGTCGCTCGCCGGTTTGCAGGGCAGCGTCGACGAGCTGTCGAAGAAGGTTTCCGCCGCCGGCGGGGCCGACGCCGAGCTGAAGAAAAAGGTCGACGCCCTGAGCGGCCAGGTGGCCTCGCTGAACTCCAAGATCACGTCGACCGCCTCCCTGACCCAGAAGATTTCGCTGCTCGAAACCCGCTACAACGACCACCTGCGCAAGTACCACGCCGGCGGATGAAGCGGCTTGATGCGCCCTCGGAGATCGCCGGCCGTTACCTGATCGCCGGAAGGATCGGCTCGGGCGGCATGGGAGAGGTCTTCCGCGCCCGGGACTCGGTGCTGGGGCGCACGGTCGCCATCAAGATGCTGCCGTTCGAGCTGGCGATCCAGCCGGGCTTCGTCGAGCGGTTCCGCGCCGAGGCGCAGGCGGTCGCCCGGATCTCCCACGCCAACGTCGTCCAGGTCCACGACTGGGGCCAGGAGGACGACACCTACTACATGGTCATGGAGTACGTCCGCGGCAAAAATCTGCGCCAGGTGCTGGCGCACTCCAAGCGGCTTCACCCGCGGCAGGCGGCGCAGGTCACCGGTCAGGTCCTCGGCGCGCTGGGCGCGGCCCACGACAAGGGGGTCATCCACCGGGACGTCAAGCCGGAGAACGTGGTGGTGTCCACCGACGGGCGGATCAAGGTCGCCGACTTCGGCATCGCCCGGGCGGTGGAGAACGCCGCCCTCACCGGCGGGATGCTCGGCACCGTGGCCTACGTCGCCCCGGAGCAGGCCCGCGGGGAGCACGTCGACCCCCGGACGGATCTCTACTCGACCGGCTGCATGCTCTACGAGCTGTTGACCGGTTCGCTGCCCTTCGAGGGCGACGCCGCCAAGGTGCTGCAGGACCACCTGAACTCCCGGGTACCGGCGCCGTCGATCCTGGTGCCGGAGGTGGGGGAAGCGCTGGACCGCATCGTGCTCAAGGCGACCGCTCCGAACCCGGAGGACCGGTACCAGTCGGCCCCCGAGATGCGCAAGGACCTGGCCGCCGTGATGCAGTCGCTGCCGGAGGCGCCGCCGCTGTCTGCGCTGACCGAGGAGTTCACCTCCGAGGCATCCGCCGACAGCATCGAAACCGTCGTCCGGCAGGCGCCGCCCCGCCGGAAGCGTAAGTGGCGCAGGTGGGCGGTCGCTGCAGTGCTGCTGATGGCGCTCGCCGGGGCGGTGTTCTACATCGGCCCCACCCGGGTTCCGTCGGTCCGGGGTGTCCCCAGGGCGGTGGCGGAGGAGCGGATCCAGCAGGCCGGCCTGGACGGGCGGTTCCGCGAGGTGTTCTCCGACGACATCCCTCTTGGCGAGGTCGTGGCCTCCCGGCCGCGGGCCGGGTCGTGGACCACCAAGGGCGGCACGGTGGCGGTGTCGGTGAGCGCCGGGCCCAAGTTGAGCGACGTGCCCAACGTGGTCGGGATGCAGCTCGAGCAGGCCCGGCAGGCGATCCTCGACGCCGACCTGGCAATCGGCAAGGTCGACCAGCACCACAGCATCGAGCCGGTGGACAAGGTCCTCAGCCAGGACCCGCCTCCCAAGCAGGTCAAAAGCGGCGACGTGGTTACGCTCATCGTGTCCAAGGGACCGGCGATCCTGCCCCTCCCCAAGCTGACCGGCAAACCGGCCGACGCCGCGGAGAAGGAGCTGCGCGACCAGGGGTTCACGCCGGTCCGGGAATCGGTGTTCAACGGCGCAGCCGCCGGGACGGTGGTCGGCCAGGCGCCGCCCGCCGGTGAGCCGCACCAGCAGGGGACCGAGGTGAAGATCCAGGTCAGCAAGGGCCCGCAGCCGTTCAAGGTTCCGGACGTGAAGGGTAAGTCGTGCGCCGACGCCAAAGCGCAGCTCGAGGGGCTCGGCATGAAGGTCGTGGCGCAGAGCTCGGGGGGCGGAGCTGCGACCTGCGGCGGGAACGCGGTGCTCGAGCAGGACCCGCTTGCCGACAGCGAACGCAAGCCGGGCGCGGAAGCGACTCTGTACGTGGGTTGAGCCCGGCCTACGGCCGGAACCGGTCCAGCTGCTCGTAGGTGCAGGAGCCCGGGCTACGGTCCGGGCGCCAGCGGACGAACCTCACCGAGTGGCGGAACCGCATGCCGTCCAGCCGGCTGAACGCGATCTCGCACACCAAGGCCGGCTCGACGGCGATCCAGTCGTCGAACTGGTGGCGCGGCCAGCGGATCCGGCCCGGCTGGAGGCCGTCGAAGAAGCTCTCCGAGACCGCCAGCTTGGCCGCGTGGTCCCCGACCTGGCCGGTGACCAGTGAAGTCGTCCCGGCGTGGTGGAGGACGCCGTCGCCGTCGTACAGCCCCACCACCAGGGCCCTCGGCCGCCCGGGCTCGCCGGTGTAGCCGCCGACGACCACGTCGACGGTTTCGAAGTGCTTCACCTTGACCAGGCACCGCTCACCCGGCTGGTAGGGCAGTGCCGCCTTCTTGGCGACCACACCCTCGAAGCCGAGCTTGAAGCTTTCGTGCAGCCACAGCTCGGCGACGGCCGGGTCGCCGGTCTGGGGGGTCAGCTGAACGTACGGGCTCTGCGCCAGACCTTCCAGGGCGGTCCGGCGCCCGGAGAACGGCTGATCACGCAGGTCGGCGCCGTTCCAGGCCAGAGCATCGAAGACCACCAGGGTCGCCGGGTCGTTCCCGCCGCCGGCGAGGCGCTCCAGCAGGGCGTCGAACTCCTGCCGGCCGTCCCGGCAGGCGACCAGCTCCCCATCCAGCACGCAGTCCGGAAGCTGCTTCACCGCCTGCACGACCTCGGCGAAATTCCGGCTGAGGTCCTTGCCGTTGCGGCTCTGGAGGCGTACCGAAGATCCCTGCTTGAACGCAACGCACCGGAAGCCGTCCCATTTCGGTTCGTAGAGCCACCCGGGACCGGACGGCATCCGGTCCTGCAGGCGGGCGAGCTGGGGCTTGACGGGGTAGGGAAGCACTTCCCGACCAGTTTGCCAGAATGCCGGATGGCGATCGCGGGGCGAATCAGACGTGTTTAGTCCGCCGGCTAGGGTAGATTGACCGCATGGAAAATAGCGTTTTCTTCAACCCTGAGTGCACGAACTGCAAGACCGTTAAGGGCATCCTCGAGGAACGGGGTATCGAGGCCGACTACGTCCGCTACCTGGACCAGGCGCCGTCCCGCGCCGATCTCGAGAGGGTCATGGGCCTGCTCGGAATCGACGACCCCACCGAGATGATGCGCCGCAAGGAACCGGTCTGGGACGAGCTGAACCTGGACTCGGCCAGCCGGGATGAGCTGATCGACGCCATGGTGGCGCACCCGATACTCATCCAGCGGCCGATTGTGATCCTTGGGGACAAGGCGATCATCGCCCGTCCGGCGGAGGAAGTCCTGCAGATTCTCTAGGAGCGAGCAGCTACGGCCGGGAGAAGTACAGGCTGTAGCGGCGCACCATCCCCAGCGCGATCAGGCAGACGATGCCCAGAGCCGGGATGAGGATCGCCATCTGCACGCCCTCGGCCGCCACCGCGGCGTTCTCCGTCGCGCCCCCATCGAGCTGCACGGTCTCCGGCGTGAGGTCGGGCCGGATAGTGGTGGTCGAGGCTGCATTCAGTGCAGCCAGGTTGGCAAAGCCCCAGTCGTAGAGCGCCGTCGACTCTGCGTAGTGGTCCGGTGAGCCCATCACGACGGCGATCAGCGTGTGCCCGTCACGGTGAACCGCCGAGATCAGGCAGTGGCCGGCGCCGCTGGTGAACCCGGTCTTGACGCCCAAGGCGCCCGGGTATCTCCACAGCAGCTTGTTGTGGTTGATGAACAGGTGGTTGGTGCCGTCGCCCCAGGGCACCACGTGGGTCTTGGAGGCAACCATCTGGGCAAGCGTCGGGTTGGACAGGGCGGCCGAGCTCAGCAGAGCCAGGTCACGGGCCGTCGTCTGGTGCCCGGGCTCGTCGAGCCCGTGCGGGTTGACGAAGTGGGTGTCCTTCGCCCCCAGCTCCGCTGCCCGGGCGTTGGCGATCTTCATGAAGCCCCCGACGGTCCCGTCCGGGCTGACGGTCTCCGCCAGGGCGATGGCGGCGTCGTTGCCGGACTGGAGCAACAGGCCCCAGAGCATGTCGCCTACCGGCATCGTCCAGCCCTCCTCGGCGAACATCCGCTGGCCCCGGACGCCTCGGGCGGCGTTCGAAATCACCCCCACCTTGTCGAGCGGGCTGTTCTCGAGCGCCACGAGGGCGGTAAGCACCTTCGTAAGGCTGGCCGGCGCCCGGATCGCACCCTCGTCACGGGCCCACAGAACCTTTCCCGACTCCATGTCGAGCAGCACGCCCGCCTGCATGGCAGTGGGGGGCGCCGGGGGAACAGCGGGCGCCTCAGAGGCGTGCGCTACCGGAGCCAGGCACAACAGATAGAGGACGATGGCGCACAGCACACGCCGGCGGGGGCTAGACATCGGGAGCCAAGATAGTTGGTCCGAGGGTCGGGTTGCAAGGATTAGAGCTGCCGGCGCCAGGCCCCGAACTGCTCCAGATACCGCTCCAGGGTCGGCGTGAGCTCCAGGTCGCGAAGTTGTCTCCGGGAGAACCACCGCACTTCGACGGCGTCGTCGCCCGCCCGGAGGACGCCGCCCTCGACGGTGACGAAGTAGGACAGGATGAGGTAGTGAGAACCGTGCTCGGCCCGGATCGCCTCGGCGATTCCGGCGAGGCGGCCGACCGACACCACCAGCCCGGTCTCCTCACCAAACTCGCGCACCAGCGCCTCCCGGTGCGGCTCGAACGGCTTGACCTTGCCCCCGGGAAGGGACCACATTCCCCGGTACGGGGACCGGCCCCGCCGGGCCAGGAGGATTTTTTCATCCTGCAGGGCGACGCCGGAGACGCCGAGGATGATGTCCGTCAATCGACAGGCGGGCCCGGCTTGCCGTCGCCGGCCGGCTCGGTAGATCCCTCGGCCGCCTCGTCCGGCGCCGTTGCGGCGGTCGGTACCTCCTTCGGTTCGGGCTCGACGCCGCCCGCCGGCTCCGGCTTACGTGACGGCCTGCGGAGGACCAGGAAGAAGTTCGCCAGCAGCGCTGCGGTGAACGGGCTGAGGATGACGGCGGTGAGGTAGGTCGACACCCCCGTCACCAGGGCGGCCGGAAGCGACAGGGGCTCCCCCGGACCGAAGACATCGGCGAGCACCTCCACGGACATCGGATCAGCGGCGGGCTCGGGCTCGGGGGCGGCACTCACCAGGCCTGCCGGTCCGGAGACCACCAGGGACACCGCCAGGCTGACTGCAAGCGACATCAACGTGAGCAGGAAGAAGTCGCCAACATGGCCTTTGGTGACATCCCAGCTCCGCCGCAGGCTGGCCCCCGGGTTCGTCCCGTCCAGGGCGCTGGCGGTTGCCGCCAGGCCGAGCTTCAGGTAGACGATCAACAGCGCGACGATCAGCAGCGGAAGGCTCACCAACAGGCCGGCGCCCACCCGGACCGCGTCGCCTTCGGAGATCCTCCCCGACAGCAGCGCATCGGCGCCGAGCGAGCCCACCGTAAGGACCAGCGGCAGAAGCGCCAGCGCCGCCACCAGGCCGGTGACCAGGGTGACCAGCAGTGAGGTTAAGCCGTAGCGGATCAGGCCGGCGGAGAGGCTCTGCGAGAGCAGCCCTCCATAGCCGGGATCCTTGCCGTCGACGTACTGCCGGGTAGCTATGGTGGCTGCGTACGCCACCCAGGCGCCCACCAGCCCCCCGGCGACGATGCCGAGAGCGATCCCGCTCCAGCCCGGGCGCAGCGCGGTGTAGACCGAGACGAAGGCCAGCGGGATGCACTGAATCGCCGCTGCTCCGAAGGTCGTCCCGGCGTGTTCCCGTAGCTGGCCGACCGTGAGGCGGAACGCCGCCCGAGCCGGGTTGACGCCGGTGCTGGTTGTCGGTGGAACCATAGCCTGACTCCTGAAGGGCCATCCGGCCGGGGCGCCGGGTCAACTCCCGGGGAGCAGTCTAAGCGCCGGGGCGCCAGCACTCGGCTTTGGTCCCGATATACGCTACTCGCACGATGCCGGCGAGGACTGTACTCCTGCTTGAGGACAACGACTCCGTCCGAGAGCTCCTGAAGGTGCTTCTGGAGACCGAGGGCTACGCGATCATCGAGGCCAGCGACGGCCGGGACGGGCTGACGAAGGCCCAGGAGCTGAAGCCCGACCTGATGATCCTCGACCTGATGATGCCCGGGGTGGACGGCGAGAGCGTGCTGCGGACCATGCGCCGGCACTCCAAGCTGTCGAAGGTGCCGGTTCTGGTGGTAAGCGGAAAATACGAGTCACTGGACAGCCTGCGGGACCAGATCGGCCACGAGAACATCTTCCCGAAGCCCTTCGAGCCGTCCCGGATGCTCGACCGCATCGGGGAGTTGATCGGCTACCCGGACGACGCCTAGGGGCTCAGGTCTCCTCGCGGGCCGGGAACGGGTCCAGGAACAGCGCCACGCTGGCGGTGTAGCCGTGCAGAAAGTTCTTGCCGCCGATCGGCCCGATCTCACCGCCGCAGAACATGCCGGCCACCGGCATACCGGGGACGTGGTCCCTCAACGCCGACACATCGTGGTCCGGAGCGCCGAACAGGTTCGCCCCCCGGCCGTTGCAGGTGAACAGCAGCGCCCCCTGGGGGTCCCGCCCGTCGGTCTGCCGGAGCTTCTCCTCGAGCAGGTTTCTGAGGTCGGCGTCGGCCGTGGCGGCGTCCCGAACCTGGAACTGCACCGTCTGCCCGACGCTCAGGACGTCGCCGACCGACACCGCGCCGGTCTCGGGGTCGGCCTGCAGCACCGCCCGGATCAAAAAGTCGCCCGGGGCGGGGTCGGCCTTGCGTTCGTCGATGACCACCCCGAGGTGCAGGTTGTGTGCGGCCCGAGCCCGCTCCTCACGGGTCATCTTCGACATGATCTCCCTCAGGCGAAACAGAGGCGGCTTGCCGCCGAGCTGGTGGATGATGTTGCCCCGGGCCGCGGTGACGATGTACGGCTCTCCGATCGGCTTGCAGCCCTGGGAGACCAGCGGAGTCACGTCGATCGCTCCGCCGACCTGCACCCCGACCGCCCCCTCGCCGAGGATCTTGTCGCCCAGGATCAACGAGATCTGGCCGGCCCCGGCGCCGCTGGCCTGGCCGCCGAACACCGGAAGCTCCGGGTAGTCGTCGTTCAGGCTCTCCAGCAGGTGCTGGGTGGGAAAGGTGTAGGGGTCGGCCAGCAGGAAGACCGCCCGGATGTGGTCCTCGAGGATCGGGAACCCGACCACCGCCGAACCGTCCGGCGTCTGCCGGAACGACACGTCGAACGGGACGAGGATGGCGCCCGGAAGGCTGGCCACCCACAACGAGACCGCCGGGCCCTCCTCGACCTCGCGCTCTTCGCCGATCGTCGCCTGGGTGGTGCACCCGAGCAGGGTTGCCTTGCCCAGCCGGGGGGCCAGGCTGGCAACGATGTCCTTCACTGCCTCGCCGTGGGCCGACGAGACGAAGACGAATGCCAGGTCGACGGGGGAGTCGCCCAGCGACGCCATTGCGCCGTCGAATACCTCGTTGGCCGCCTCGACGGCGTTGCCGGAGGTGGAGATCGCCGAGCCTATCCGAATCACTGCAACGTTCCCTTCGCTCCGCCCCGCTCCGACTCCAGGCCGCCCTCGGTCATGCTGCGCACGTCGAGCGCCTGGTCCAACTGGTCCTCGGTCATCAAGCCCAGATCGAGCACCGTCTGCTTAAGGGTATTCCCCGTTTCGTAGGCTTGCTTCGAAACCCGCGCGGCGGCGTCGTAACCGAGATACGGGACGAGCGCGGTGACCAGCACGAGGCTGCCGAAGAGCAGCTCCGAGCAGCGCTTCTCGTCGGCCTCGATGCCCTCGACGCACTTCGACGCGAGCAGGCCGGCGGCCGCTCCGAGGGTCTCGATGTTGAAAAGAAGGTCGTGCGCCATGAGCGGCATCATGGTGTTCAGCTCGAAGATGCCCCCCAGGCCGCCGAGCGTGATCGCGGCGTCGTTGCCGATCACCTGTGCCGACACCTGGATCACCGCCTCCGGGATCACCGGGTTGACCTTGCCCGGCATGATGCTGGAGCCCGGTTGAAGGTCGGGCAGCCGGATCTCTCCCAGCCCGGAGGCGGGGCCGGATGCCAGCCAGCGCAGGTCGTTGGCGATGCGGGCCATCGCCACCGCGGCCGCCTTCAGCGCCCCCGAGGCGGCCACCACCGCGTCGCGGGCGCTCTGGGCCTCGAAGTGGTTGTACGCCTCCCGAAGCTCGAGGCCGAGACGCTCCGCCAGGTGGGTTATCGCCCGGTGGGCGAACTCCGGGTGGGCGTTGACTCCGGTCCCCACCGCCGTGCCGCCCAGCGCCAGCTCGCACAGGTCGCCGCGAGCCAGGTCGATCCGGGCGATCGCGTGCTCGACCTGCGCTGCGTAGCCGCCGAACTCCTGGCCCAGGCGCACCGGAGTCGCGTCCATCAGGTGGGTGCGGCCGGATTTCACGATGTGGTCGAAGGCGTCGGCCTTGGCGGCCAGCGCCTTTCTCAACCGGGTTAGCGCCGGAAGCAGCGCCTCGTCGATTGCGATCAGCGCTGCGAGGTGGGTGGCGGTCGGAATCACGTCGTTGGAGGACTGGCACAGGTTTACGTGGTCGTTCGGGTGAACCGGCTTCTTGGAGCCCAGCTCGAACCCCAGGGAGCGGTTGGCCAGGTTGGCGATCACCTCGTTGGCGTTCATGTTGGTGGAGGTGCCGGAGCCGGTCTGGAAGACGTCGACCGGGAAGTGGGCGTCGTGGTCACCCCTGACGACCTCCTCGGCGGCCGCCTGGATGGCGGCGGCAATCCCGGAATCCAGCAGGCCGAGCCCGGAGTTGGCGGCGGCAGCCGCCCACTTCACCAGACCGAGCGCCTGCAGGAAGCGGCGGCCGAACCGCCACTCGGAGATGGTGAAGTTGTCGACTGCCCGCTGAGTCTGGGCGCCGTAAAGGGCGCCGGAGGAAACCTCCACCAGGCCCATGCTGTCCGACTCGATCCGCTTGTCCTCCACGGCTAGATCCTATTCCGCCCTGTGGAAGTCGAAAGTCTCGTGTATACAGTTTGGGTGATCCTGTTTCTGGTACGGCATGCGCTGACCCCTGTTACGGGCCAGAAGCTCATCGGCCGGCTCCCCGGGTTTTCTCTCTCCGAAACCGGACGCCAGCAGGCGGCCGCCACCGCCTTGCGGCTGGCCGATGCGCCGCTGAAGGCCGTCTACTCCAGCCCGATGGAGCGCTGCGTCGAGACCGCCGAAGCGATCGCCGGCCACCACAAGCTCAAGGTCCAGACGGTCGACGACCTGGCCGAGATCGACTACGGCTCGTGGCAGGGGCGGTCGTTGAAGAGCCTTTACGGTGTCAAGGGGTGGAAGGAGTTGAGGGCTCGCCCCGCCGACTTCCGGTTCCCGGGCGGTGAGACCATCCGGGAGGCGTCGACCCGGGGAATGGTGGCGGTGGAGGCTCTGCGCCTCAAGCACAAGGACAAGCCGGTTGCCGTGTGCTCGCACTGCGACATGATCAAGCTGATCGTCGCCGCGTGCCTGGGACTGGGCATCGACCTTTATGATCGTATAAACATCGCTCCCGCTTCGATCACCACCCTGTATCTGAGTGATGCAACGCCCCGGTTGATCAACGTAAGCGACACCGGCGGGTACCAGGAGCTGTTCGAGAGCCTCAAAGCCAAACCGCCGGCCCGCAAGGCGGCACCCGAAGACAAGAAGGCAAAGTGAGTCAGGACATCGAGTTCGACCCGGCGGACAGCTTCACCACCGGCGCGATCGGCCAACCCGGGCGGCGGGTCTTCATGCTCCAGGCCAGTCAGGGCACGCGGCTGTACAGCTGGGTGCTGGAGAAGGAGCAGGTGGTGGCGATGGCCCGGGCCAGCTACGAGCTGCTCTCCCAGATCGGCGAGCACGAGATGACCAAGGAGCTGCTCGGCAAGGGCCCTCTCGGCGCCTCCACGCCCGAGTTCGACCAGGCGATGGCCCTGAAGCCCGATCAGCCGGCATTCCGGATCGACGGCGACACGATCACCATGCGCTACGACGAAGCCCGCAACAGGATCGAGCTCTCGTTCCGCGAGATGACCGAGTCCGAGCCGGAGCTACCGGCTTCGGTGAGCCTGTGGATCACGCCTCGTCAACTGGCGGCGTTCGGCATCCAGGGGATGAAGGTGGTCGCCCAGGGGCGGCCCACCTGCCCGCTGTGCGGCCACCCGATGGAAGCCAGCGGCCACGTCTGCCCGGCGACGAATGGGCACAACCCCCGAGCCCGGTAGCAC
>DATABX010000479.1:0-3154 GCA_036259335.1 Actinomycetota bacterium | reverse complement strand
TGGCGGCGTCCCGGGTGATCGCATCGCACAGGGCGTCGGCCGAGAACACGTAGTTGCCCATCGAAGCCAGCACCCTGCCCGGCGAGTGCTCCAAACCGGTGGTGTCGGAGGGCTTCTCGACGAAACGGCGGATTCGTTTGTCGGGGCCGGCGTCGATGATTCCCAGCGCGTGCGCCTCGGAGGAGGCGACCGGGATGCCGGCCACGGTCACGGCGGCGCCGGAGGAAATGTGCTCGGCCAGCATCTGGCTCGGGTCCATCCGGTAGATATGGTCGGCGCCGAAGACGTAGATGTAGTCCGGATTTTCGTCCCGGATCAGGTTGAAGTTCTGGAAGATCGCATCCGCCGAGCCGGAGAACCAGTAGGGGCCGCGCCGCATCTGCGCCGGGACGCACGTGACGTAGCCGCCCAGCAGCGAGGACATCCGCCAGGTCTGGGCGATGTGGCGGTCCAGGCTGTGGCTCTTGTACTGGGTCAGGACCGCAATGCGCCGGTTTCCACCGTTCACCAGGTTGGACAGGGCAAAGTCGATCAGCCGGTAGTTGCCGGCGAAGGGAACCGCGGGTTTGGCGCGGTCGGCGGTAAGGGGTGCCAGCCGTTTGCCCTCGCCGCCGGCCAGCACGATCGCAAACACCCTGGCCCGGGCCACGCCGGTCTCGCTCAATCCGAGCCCCGAGCGAGAATGCCGGCCTCGCCGTGCCAGGCCGTGCCGGCGGGGCCGGACGAAGGAGAGAGTGGTCGCATGGCCCTATCGTACGCATCCACGGGGCCGCGCGACGTCCACGGGCCTCAGGTCGTTCCGGCGGGCTGCTCGTAACGCCTTTTCGACCTGGGGCGTCCCAGGCAAACCCGAAAGAACCGGGTGTGGCGCCGCCGGGCCGGGCGCGATAATCAGCGTCTGGCTCCGGCATCGTGGCGCCGGTCGACCGAGCTCCGAAAGGAAGGGAGATCCATGGCTGTCTCTGGCCGCACGCTCACCGAGATCTTTGAGAATCGAGTAGCTCGCAGCGCCGGCCGGGTGGCGATGAAGGTCAAACAGGGCGCGGACTGGAAGCCGATCACCTTCCGGGAGTACGACGAGCAGGCGCGCGAGATAGCCAACGGCCTGATCAGCCTGGAGGTCGAGAAGGGCGACGCGGTGGCCCTGCTGTCGAGCAACCGCCCCGAGTGGCACATCGCCGATCTCGGCATCCTGCTCTCCGGTGGGGTCACGGTGCCGGTCTACGTCACCAACTCCTCCAGTCAGGTCGCCCACGTCGTCGGCCACTCCGGCGCCGAGGTGATCTTCGTCGAAAACCAGCTGCAGCTGGACAAGGTCCAGGCGGCGCTGAGCCAGCTGCCGAACCTGCGCCGGATCGTCGTGATGGATGCCGACTCCGGCTCCACCGATCTTCTGATGACGTTCGACCAGCTCCGCAGGCGGGGCCGGGACTACGCCAAGACGGAGCCGGCGACCCTGAAGGAGCGGACCTCCGCGATCTCGCCGGAGGACACTGCGACGATCATCTACACCTCCGGCACCACCGGACTTCCCAAGGGGTCGATCCTGACCCACGGCGGGTTCTCGTGGACTCTGGAGACCCTGGGCAACGTCCTGTCGTTCACCGACATGGAGGAGCGGGTCATCTCCTACCTGCCGCTGTCGCACGTCTTCGAGCGGCTGGCCTCGGAGTGGGGCGGAATCTACTACGGTTTCGAGGTCTGGTTCGCCGAGTCGACCGACAAGCTGCGGGAGAACCTCAAGGACTGCAAGCCGACGTTCTTCATCGGCGTGCCCCGGGTGTACGAGAAGTTCGCCTCGGCCATTCAGGCCCGGTACGCGGAGCACGAGAAGGCCGACACCATCGCCAAGGCCCTGGCGGCCGCCCTGGAGCGGGTCGAGCTGCAGCAGGCCGGCAAGCCTATCCCGCTGCAGCTCAAGGTGAAAAACGCCCTGTTCGACAAGCTGATCTTCTCCAAGACCCGGGAGGAGCTGGGCATGGAGCACTGCCGGTTCGCCATAACCGGCTCGGCGCCCGTGGCGCCCGAGGTGATCAAGTTCATCCACGCCATCGGGATCGACCTGATCGAGGCGTACGGCCAGACCGAGACCAACGCCCCGACCACCGTGACCCCGGCCGGCAAGGCCCGTATCGGCACCGTGGGGCCCCCGATTCCGGGCCTGGAGATGAAGTTCGATGAGGATGGCGAGATCCTGGTCCGGGGCCCGAACGTGTTCAAGGGATACCTGAACGACCCGGCCGCCACCGCCGAGGCCCTCACCGAGGACGGGTGGCTTCGCACCGGCGACGTCGGAACGCTGGACGAGGCCGGCTACCTGAACATCACCGACCGCAAGAAGGACATCATCATCACCGCCGGCGGCAAGAACATCTCGCCCCAGGACATCGAGGGTAAGCTCACGCTCTCTCCGCTCATCTCGCAAGCCGTGGTGATCGGCGACCGGCGGCCGTACCTCACGGCGCTTCTCACTCTGGACGTCGACGCGGCGGCCAAGTGGGGCAAGGCCTTCGGGGTCGAGGTCTCCGACGCCGTCAAGCTGGCCCGCGACCCCAAGGTCCTGCAGGAGGTCGGCGCTCTGGTGGAGAAGGTCAACGAGACCCTCTCCCAGGTGGAGAAGATCAAGAAGTGGACCCTTCTGGAGAAGGACTTCACCCAGGAGGCCGAAGAGATCACGCCGACCTTCAAGGTAAAGCGCAAGACCATCAACGCCCGCTACGCCCCTCAAATCGAGGCGATGTACGCGAAGAGGTAGCTAACCGAGCGTCGCCACTCCGAAGCCCACGCTGAAGCGCTTGCACCAGACGACCGCGTTGCGATACTTCGCGAGGTCCGTGCTTGCGGGGATCTCGTAGTTCTGGTTGCCGATGTTGCCCTTCAGCCGGCCCAGCTCCACGAAGTCCTCTCCGTACTCCCGGCCGAAGGCGGCGTCGCTGCTCCCGGCCGACAGGTAGACGCGCAGGTCGGGGCCGTTGCTGGTGTCGAACCCCTCGAAGCGGAGGATGCGGCTGCCGTCCGGCAGCTCGCTCACAACCGCCTCGCCGGTGGTCGCGTGCTCCAGGCTTCTAAAGGCCGCCCGGGCCACCTCCACCGGGGCCGGAGGAGCGACCGGCGCCGCCGCCGGGGCAGGGTCTTCCGGTACCGCCCCGCCGGC
>DATABX010000478.1:0-7248 GCA_036259335.1 Actinomycetota bacterium | reverse complement strand
CTGGCCGAGCTCGGCGCGGTCACCCTGGTCAGGCGGGCGTACCAGACCGGGGACCTCGCCGGCGCCTTCCTCGCCATCGCCGCCACCGACGACGGCGCGACCAACGCCCAGATCTTCCGGGAGGCCGAGGCGGAGAGGGTGCTGCTCAACGCCGTCGACGACAGCGCCCACTGCCACTTTGCGGTTCCCTCGATCGTGCGCCGGGGCGACCTGGTGCTGACGGTATCTACCGGAGGCAAGTCGCCGGCCCTTGCCAAGAAGATGCGAAAGCAGCTGTCGAAGCAGTTCGGCGAGGAGTACGCCACCCTGGTCGACCTGCTGGCCGAGGTGCGGGAGGCTGCGCTGGCCGTGCGGGACACCGATTTCGAGGAGTGGGCGGCCCGCTGGGAGGTCGCTTTGCGGCCGGACCTGATCTCGCTGGTTCAACAAGGCCGCTACCAGGAGGTCAAGGACTCGGTGTGGCGGGCCCTGAACGCCGAGCGCCAACCCGGCGCAGGGCACGTCTGGATCGTGGGCGCCGGTCCCGGCGATCCGGGGCTGATCACCGTGAAGGGCCGCCAGGCGCTGGACGAAGCCGAGGTCGTCGTCTACGACCGGCTGGTCGACCCACGCCTGGTGGAGGGGAAGAAGTCCATCTACGCCGGCAAGAGCCCGGGCAGCCACAGCGCTCCGCAGTCGGAGATCAACGCGACGCTGATCCGTCTGGCCAGGGAAGGCCGGAACGTGGTGCGGCTCAAAGGCGGCGACCCGTTCGTCTTCGGCCGGGGGGGAGAGGAGGCGGAGGCACTTGCCGAGCAGGGGATCGGGTTCACGGTGGTGCCGGCCCCCACCTCGGCGATTGCCGCTCTGGCCGCGGCCGGAATCCCGGTGACCGACCGGAGGTTCTCCTCGTCGGTGGCGATCGTGACCGGCCACGGCGGAGGCCCGAGGCCGGTCGACTGGAGGGCGCTGGCGTCCGCCGTCGAGACGATCGTCGTCCTCATGGGCATGACCAACCTGACGCCTATAACCGCCGAGCTGCTCGCCGGAGGCCTGGACCCCCGAACTCCGGCGGCGATCGTCGAGAACGGCACCCGGCCCAACCAGCGGGTGATCGAGTCGGACCTCGCCGGTTTGGCTTCCGCCGCCGAGGGCGCGGGACTGGAGTCGCCGACGCTCGTGGTCTTCGGTCAGGTGGTGCGGTTGCGGGAACGCCTGGGGGCCTCGCCGACGGAGGCGCGCATCTAGTGGTTCTGCCGAGCCTTCACGAACAGCTGGCCGCGGCCGGCCTGGGACGGCTCGAGGGAGCGGTGAGCGGGCTATCCGAGACCTCGATCGGGTTCTGGCTCACCGCCCCGCCCGAGCACCCGGAGGTGAAGCCAAAAAGCAAGCTCGGCGGCAACCCGGATCTGCCCGGTCGCTTCGAGTGGCCGATGGTCGGCGGCCGGCCGCTGGACTTTTTGCTCCAGCTCAACCTATCCGAGCTCAAGGGGATGGAGATGGCCCGGCTGCTCCCCCGCAGCGGTGTGCTGAGTTTCTTCTACGACCTCGAAAACCAGCCCTGGGGGTTCCAGCTCAGCGACCGGGCGGGCTTCAAGGTGGTCCACTTCCCCGAGACCTCGACGTTTATCGAACGCAAGCGGCCGGACGGCAAGCCGGGGCTGGACGAGCGCTGCCTGGACTTCTTCCCCCGCATCTCGGTGCCTCACCTGCGTTCCCAGGCCGGCGACATGCTCGAGATCCGCTCGCAGATGACCGAGGAGGAGATGGACAGGTACGCCAACTTCGCCTCGGAGTACGAGCGGCGTCAGGGCCCGCCCATGTCGGAGGCGAACCACCACTTCCTCGGCTACTCCGAGAACATCCAAAACGACATGCAGATCCAGGCGCAGCTCATCACCAACGGCGTATCCGACGGGGACGCCAAGACCGGGCCGGAGCGGGAGGCGCTGGAGGCGGGCGCCGCCGACTGGGTCCTTCTCCTGCAGCTCGACACCGACCCGTCCGCCAACCTCAAGTGGGGGGACGACGGGATGCTCTACTTCTGGATTCCCCGCCAGGACCTTAGGGACCGCAAGTTCGACAACGTATGGGCGATCCTGCAGTCCTACTGAGCGAGGTTGCCCCGCAGCCAAACGCAGCGGCCCCCGGGCGCCCGCAGCGTAGACTGGCAACCATGCAGCCCATGGTGGACCCCAACGACCACGACCGGTTCGTCCTGCGCCAGCGTTTTCGCATGGTGACCAACGAGTACGACTTCTACGTCGCCGGCGCCGGCGGCGAGCAGTCGGCCGAGCCGTTCTGCTTCGTCAAGCAGAAGACCTTCAAGTTCAAAGAGGACATCCGCTTCTACACCGACGAGAGCCGTACCCAGGAGCTCCTGCGGATCAAGGCCCGGCAGCGCTTCGACCCCCGGGCACGCTACGACGTGACCGACGGAGCGGGAGGCACCCTGGGCGCCATCCAGAAGGTCTTCGGCGCCAGCCTACTGCGATCGACCTACAAGATCTTCGGCGCCTCCGGCGAAGAGGTGGCGACGGTCATGGAGGAGAGCCAGGCGGTGGCGCTGATCCGGCGCCTTGTCGGCTTCGTCCCGTACCTGGACGACGTCGCCAACTGGCTGCCGATCCCGTACCACTTCGTGTTCCTGCGGGGTGAGCAGGTGCTCGGGCACCACCGCCGGCGCCTGTACAAGCTCAAGGACACCTACGACATCGACATGTCGCCGGACTCCAACCGGACCATCGACCGCCGCCTGGTGCTCGCCATCGCGGTCGGAATGGACGCCCTGCAGGCCCGCTAGCACCCACGGCAGCTTCCGGCGCCCGCCTTGCCGGTGTTAGGTTACGGACAATGAACCGCCTGGCGGCCGCAAGCTATCGTTGGCTCGCCCTACTGCTGCTGTTCGTTGCTCTTGCGGCCACCCCCTCCGCCGCTTTGGGCCAGGCCGGTGAGCGCGTCACCGGCTTCAGGGTGCACATCGAGATCGAGCCGCCGGACGGCGACCTGCTGATCACCGAGACCATCGCCTACGACTTCGGCTCCAGCGAGCGCCACGGAATCTTCCGCAACATCCCGGTCCGCTTCGACTACGACGACTCGAACGACCGTATCTACCCGCTGGAGGTTTTGTCGGTAAGCGGCTCGCCCGGAACCCCCGACCAGTACGAGCTGTCGAGCGAAGGTGGCAGCGAGGTGATCCGCATCGGCGACCCGGACGAGACGATCAGCGGTCTCCACACCTACGAAATCACCTACCGGGTCGAGGGCGCCCTCAACGGTTTCCAGGACCACGACGAGCTCTACTGGAACGCGATCGGCTTCGACTGGGACGTGGATATCTCCGGCATCGAGGTCAGCGTATCGGCCCCGGCGGCGGTAACCCGAGTGGCCTGCTTCGCCGGACCGGAGGGCTCGGTCCTTCCCTGTGCCCAGGCGACTGCCGACGGCAGCCGGGCGCACTTCGCCCACCCGCAACTGCCACCCTCCGAGGCGATGACCGTGGTCGTCGGCATCCCGGCCGGCGTGGTGGATCCGCCGGCGCCGATCCTCGAAGAGCGGTGGAGCCTGGCCAGGGCGTTCAGGGTCACGCCGTTCACCATAGCCGGCGCTCTCACCATCGCCGCGCTGTTGGGGGCCCTCCTTTTCCAGCAGATCTTCAAGCGGGCCCGGGACCGGCGCTTCGCCGGCTCGGTGGTCGACGCGGCCATGGGCACCGGCGGGCCGGAGGAGCCGGTGGGACTGATGGAGCGCCCGGTGATCCCGGTGGAGTACCTGCCGCCGGACAACCTGCGACCGGGTCAGGTCGGCACCCTGGTGGACGAGACCGCTCACACGATCGACGTCATCGCTACCATCGTCGACCTCGCGGTGCGCGGATACCTGAAGATCGAGGAGATCCCAAAGGAGGGCTGGTTCGGCAAGCCGAACTGGTGGCTGCACAAGCTCAAGGACGACGACGAAGGGTTGAAGGAGTACGAGAAGCTGCTGTTCTGGGGCATCTTCTCCGGCGGCCAGCAAGAGGTCATGCTCTCGCAGCTCGAGGACAAGTTCGCCACCAAGCTGAAGGGAGTGCAGGACGCCCTCTACGACGAGGTCGTCGCCCAGGGGTGGTTCAACACCCGGCCCGACGGCGTGCGGCAGGCCTGGACCGCCATCGGGATAGTGGTGTTGCTGCTGGGAGCCGGCTTCCTGGTTCTCGCCGCCGCCTTTACCGAGTTGGGCTTGATGGCCATCCCGTTCCCCCTGGCCGGCCTGCTGGTGTTGATCAACGCGCACCGGATGCCCAGCCGGACCGGCAAGGGAACCGCACTGGCCCGCCGGGTGAACGGTTTTCGCAAGTTCATCGAGGAGTCCGAGGCCGACCGTGCCCGCTTCGCCGAGAGCAAGAACCTGTTTTCGGAGTACCTGCCCTACGCAATAGTGTTCGGCGCCACCGAGAAGTGGGCCAAAGCGTTCGAGGGGCTGGAGGGTGAGATGCCCCCGACCCACTGGTACGTCGGCACCCATCCGAACGGCTTCACCGCCTCGACGTTCTCCGAGTCGATGAGCGGTTTTACGGTCGCCACCTCCGGCACCATCACGTCCACGCCGGCCTCCTCCGGCAGCAGCGGGTTCGGCGGAGGCGGTTTCTCCGGCGGTGGAGGAGGCGGTGGGGGCGGAGGGTCGTGGTAGGACCCAGTTGACGGCGCAGGTTCGACGGAAGGGAGAGGTCAGTGGCTGAAAAGAAGACCGGTCTGCTCAAAGAGTTCCAGGCGTTCGTGTTGCGGGGCAACGTCGTCGACCTGGCGGTCGGCGTCGTGATCGGAGCCGCATTCGGGTCGGTGGTCACCTCGCTGGTGGAGAACGTCCTGACGCCGATAACCGGAATTTTCCGGGTGCCGGACTTCCGCCGCCTGGCGATCGATGCCGGAAGCGCGACCATCAGCTACGGGCTGTTCCTGAACGCGCTGATCTCGTTTCTTCTGGTGTCGGCCGCGGTGTTCTTCTTCGTGGTCAAGCCGGTCAACAAGCTGATGGCCCGCCGCCGGACCGAGCCCGAGGTCGAGTCGACCACCACCGACTGTCCCGAGTGCCTGAGCTCCATCCCCAAGGCGGCCCGGCGGTGCGCGTTCTGCGGCAGCCGGGTGGGCGGGGCGCCCGAGCCGCTCGAGGCCTGACCCGGCCTAGCTCTGCCGGCCTTCCTCGAAGATGGCCCGGCGCAGCACCTCGGCTACCGGCAGCCGGGTGAACTCGTGCGGTATCGGCTCGCCGAGCGCCAGTCGGCGCTTAACCTCGGTGCCGGAGAGCACGATCCGGTCGGCGGGCGGATGGGGGCAGGTCTTCGCGGTGGTCATCTGGTCGCACAGGGTGCACCAGAAGGCGTGGTCGAACAGCAGCGGGGTGATGCCCAGCTCCGCGGAGGTGAACTCCTCGAAGATCTCGTGGGCCTCAAACGAGCCGTAGTAGCTGGCGAAGCCAGCGTGGTCCCGGCCGACGATGAAGTGGGTGCAGCCGTAGTTCTTCCGGCAGATTGCGTGGAAGACCGCCTCCCGGGGGCCGGCGTAGCGCATGGTCGCCGGGAAGGCGGACAGGAACACCCGCGCCGGCGGGTAGAAGTGGGCCAGCAGAGTCTGGTAAGCCTCCATGCGCACCGCCGCCGGGAAGTCCTCGCCCTTGCCCTCGCTCACCATCGGGTGCAGCAGTAGCCCGTCGATGGTCTCCAGGGTGGCCTTGGTGTGGTACTCGTGGGCCCGGTGGATCGGCTGGCGGGTCTGGAAGCCGGCGATGGTCCTCCACCCTCGGCGGTCTATCTCGTCCCTCACCTGCGCCGGCGTCAGCCGTAGGTGTTCGAAGGGGCGCCCGGCCGGCATCGCCAGAACGGTTACCCGGCCCCCCAGCAGGTGGCCGCCCTGGGCGGCGAGGAGGCCCACGCTCGGGTGGTTGGTGTCCTCGGTCCGGTAGACGTGCCGGGCCTCGGCCTGTCGGTCGTAGGGGTAGATCTCCTCCAGGTGGAGGATTGCCAGGTTTTCTCCGGCGGGGGATCGCAGGACGACGTTCTCCGAAGTCTTGATCTCCTCCAGCTCCTCGTCGGTGGCGGGCAGGGTCACCGGCAGGGTCCAGGCGAGTCCCGAGGTGAGCCGCATCTGTTTCAGAACGGATTCGTACTCCGCCCGTCCCATGAACCCCTCGAGTGGGCTGAAGGCGCCGACCGCGAGGCTCTCCAGGTCCGCCACGCGCCGGGGGGAGAGGGTGATTGCCGGAAGTGCCGGCGCCTTGGCGGCCCAGTCGGCGGCGGTGCCCTCGGCCGCCATCAGCTGCACCAGGGTGCCGCCGTGGGGAGGCGCCCCCGCCGGTCGTGCCGGGGCCTGGGTCCGGCCGTCGCGAGTCGTCATGCCTGGTCTCCCGAGTTGAACGCGAACCTGTAGCTTCTCGGCCTTTCGACGGGCCAGCCTGCGGAGGCTTTTGGTGCCCCGGTATTCTATCTCCGGAACGGTCTCACCCCCGGCGGTTAGACTCAAACGATATGAGGGGACCTTCTTCGTATCCGCCGCCACCGCATTACGGGGGTTATCCGGATCCCGACCCGCGCCGCAACGAGTTCGGGCCCGTGGACAAGGACCAGATGTTCAACCTGCTGACGCCGCGTACCGTGGTGCAGCTGTCGGTCTGGGTCCTGATGTTCGGCCTCGGCGCCGGGCTTGCCGGACTCATCCTTTTTGCGATCTACCAGGGACAGGTCAACAACCTGCGCGAGGAGCTTTTGGACTCCCAGGAGGAACTTCGAAAGTCGATCGACGAGCGGCTGCAGCAGGCGCCGTCGAGCCCCTCTCCCGAAGCCTCGCTCAACGTGTCCAGCGCCACCCCGGATCCGACCCGCCAGATCCTGGAGTCGGCCGCTCCGGCGATTGTGGGGATAACCGGCCGCGACTCCGGCCGGCAGGCGGTAAGCGGGACCGGTTTCGTCGTGAACTCGACCGACAACAGCGGCACCTGGGTGGTCACCAACAACAGCCTGGTAACCGGCGTGGAGGACTTCAACGACCTGACCGTGAGGCACCGCAACTCCAACCTGGTGGCGGAGGTCTACGAGACCGACCCCGGCCGGGACCTGGCGCTGGTGATCTACCGGGTGCCGGCGGACAGGTCGCTTCGGTTCTCACGGCTGAAAGAGCTGAAGGAGGGTGATCCGGTCTGGGCGCTGGGCCACACCCGCGGCGAGCCCTACGCCACCGCGGTGGCCGCGAAGGTGGCTTCGGTGTCCGGATCGTCGATCGGGCTTGACACCCC
>DATABX010000477.1:0-2511 GCA_036259335.1 Actinomycetota bacterium | reverse complement strand
GGGCATCCTGCTGGCGTCCGGGGCCGACGCCGGATTCGACGCGCCGGGAGCGTGGAGGATGGTGGCAATAGTCGTCACCACCTACATGATCTCGCGGGGCATTGCCAAGATCGGCACCCCCCAGGTTCCCGGAGACGTAAGGTCGCGGGTCGCCTGAGCTCTCGAATGCTTCATTGAAGGGCCCCCGTCTAGGGGGCCCTTCAGCACTACCGGGGGAGTGCCCGCAGCGGCTTGCGGGAAAGACTGACCCGTGAAGACAAGTGACCCGTTCACCGTCGGATTTCCCGCCGAGCTGCCGGTTGAGCAAAGCGGCGAGGCCTGGTTCGCCGACGCCGGCGGGGTGAGGCAGCGTCTCACCAACCTGGCGAAGGTGTTCTGGCCCGAGGAGGGCATAACCAAGGGCGACCTGCTGGCCTACTACTTCAACGTCGCGCCCACCATGTTGCCCTACCTGGCGGATCGACCGGTCACGATGAAGCGGATGCCGGACGGAGTTGCGGGCGGGCACTTCTACCAGAAGGACGCCCCCGACTACACGCCGCCCTGGATCACCCGGTGCGCCATCGAACCGGAGGACGGCAAGGTCGACGAGATGGTGCTCGTTCAGTCGGTGGCCGAGTTGCTGTTCGTGGTGAACCTCGGCTGCATCGAGTTGCACCCGCTCCACTCCCGCTGCGAGCGGTACGACCAGCCGGACTACCTGGTGGTCGACCTGGACCCGTTCCCGCCGGCCGGGTTCGAGGACGCCCTGGCGGTGGCCGGATACGTCCACACCCTGCTGGAACGCCTGGACTTGCGGTCGTATCCCAAGACCTCCGGCGCGACCGGCATCCAGATCTACGTGCCGGTCGACGAGAAGCACTCCTACGAGGAGACCCGCGGAATGGCGGAGCGTATGGCCCGGATGATCCGCAAGGCAGATCCGCAGCGGGTTACGGTGGACTGGCCGGTCTCCCAGCGTACCGGCAAGGTGTTCATCGACTTCAACATGAACCGGCGAGCTGCCAGCCTGGCCGCGGCCTACTCGGCCCGGCCGGAGCCCGGGGCGACCGTCTCCACGCCGCTCACGTGGGCCGAGGTGGACGAGGGCACGGTTCGTCCGGCCGACTTCACCATCCGGAACATCCTCGATCGGCTGGCCGGCGAGGGGGACCTGTTCCGGGGTGTCGCCGAACCGCAGGACCTGGATGCCGCTCTGGACGACCTGGGTGTCGGCCGCTCCCGCCGCGACATCTCCGAGGGGCGCGTCCGCCGGAGGATCCAGGGCGGCTGACCTGGTTCAGCCGGCGGTTGATCCCAGGTGCTCGACCATCCAGTCGCCGGCCAGCTGCGACACCTGCTCGAGCGCTCCGGGTTCCTCGAACAGGTGGGTGGCGCCGGGAACGACCACCAGGCGGGTCGGCGCCCCCAGGCGCCGCTCGGCTTGCCGATTGAGGTCCAGCACCACCTCGTCGCGGCCGCCTACGATCAGCAGCGTCGGCGCCTTGACCTCCGGCAGGCGGTCGCCCGCAAGGTCCGGACGCCCTCCCCGGGAGACCACCGCCCCGACGCCTTCCGGCTGGTCGGCGGCGGCGATAAGGGCCGCCGCAGCGCCGGTGCTGGCGCCGAAGTAGCCGATCTGCAGCCGGCTCAGCTCAGGCTGAGAACTGCACCAGCTGGCCGCCCCGGCCAGGCGGCCGGCCAGAAGCTCCACGTCGAAGCGCAGATGGCGGGTCCGGAGGTCGACCTGCTCCTCGGCCTCGGTCAGCAGGTCGATTAGCAGAGTGGCCAGGCCGCGGATTTGCAGGTAGGAGGCGACCAGGCGGTTGCGGGGGCTGTGCCGGCCGCTGCCGCTGCCGTGGGCGAAGACGGCGACGCCGGTGGGCGAATCGGGGACCGCGAGGTCCCCGTTGATGTCGATGCGCCGGTCGAGGGGGATGGTGACGGCGCGCTCGATTTGGGTCGCCATGAGGCGGTATCTACCCATTCTGCGGGCTGCTTCACGTCCTTCCCGGCGTTATCGTGGCGCCATGGCCAGTCGATCGATCTCCCTCGCCGCCGGCGACCTGCAGGTCATGGCCGAGGTGGACGAGCCCCTCGGGGATCCGCTGCCCCTCCGGTTCCTGCTCACCCATGGAGCCGGAGGCGACCGCAACACCGCCGGGCTCAAGGCACTCGGCAGAGGGCTGGCGGAGAGGGGTTACCTGGTCGTCCGGCCCGACCTGCCCTACCGGGCCGCCGGACGGGCGTCGCCGCCGCTGGCCGAGAAGAGCGTTCCCGGGTTGGTTGCAACCCTCGAGGCGGCCCGCCGGGAGACCGGCGAGGGGCCGTGGGTCGTCGGCGGACGTTCCTACGGAGGCCGGGTGGCTTCCATGGCGGTCGCCGGGGGCCTGAACGCCGCGGGCCTGTTGCTCTACTCCTACCCCCTGCACCGCCCGGGAGACCCCTCCCAGCTGCGGGTGGCCCACTGGCCGCAGATCAAGGTTCCGTCGCTGTTTTTGGAGGGAACCAACGACCCGTTCTGCGATCTGG
>DATABX010000476.1:0-2924 GCA_036259335.1 Actinomycetota bacterium | reverse complement strand
GGTCGTCCAGACCTAGGTCATCCGTGCAAATGTGATAGCTCACGGGAGTGGCTTCGGCTCTGTCCTTACCCCCGTAGACTCGCATCCAGAGCCTCATTTACGCCTTGGACGACCTTGTGGCTTGCCTCTTCGTGGCTGATGTCACTCATCTCGACCGATCGGCTGCACCCAACCATCGCGAGGATTTTGCCAAAGCGCCGTAGAGACGGACTTCGGGCGCTTCGTCTGCGATGTCGGTTGAATCGGTTGCGGGAGTCGCCCTGGCCCGCAGCGATGACCAAAGATTTCCTGGCAAAGACCTTAACTTCCGCCGATACCTGCCGATAAGCCAGTCGGAAAGACGCCAACCTAGTCGGGAGGAACAAGTGAACACATTTGGGGGCGCGCTCGAACCCGCGCCCGTCAACCAGTCGCGCCGCTGGATCATCTGGGGGCTGATAGCCCTCGGCGTGGTGCTCGCCGGCATCATCGGCCAGCAGATCTACGTCCGGGTCGCCGCCGTGACCAGCGGGGACGAGGCGGAGGACGGCATGACGCCGGCCCTGCGCGCAACCGTCGCCGAGCTGAAGACGTTCGTCGAAGACGAGCGGGGATTGAAGTTCAAGGAGGAGGTCAAGGTGACCCTCCTGAGCGAGAAGGAGTTCCAGGAATACATCTCCGACGCCGGCAACGACCCGGAGGCCAAAGCCGAAGCCGAGGAGATCAGCGGCGGACAGGTGGTCTTCGAAGCCTTGGGGCTGATCGACAAGAACGTCGATCTCGCCGCCGCCGGCCAAAAGGCGGCCGGTCAGGGCATCCTCGGGTGGTACGACACCGAAGCGGATCAGCTGTTCATCCGGGGCAACCGGGTGTCGCCGTTCCTCAAGACGATCCTGGTCCACGAGCTGACCCACGCACTGCAGGACCAGCACTTCGACATCGTCCGCGAGGACCTTTACGAAGCCGATGACGACTCCAGCCTAGGGCTGGAGGCAGTGGTCGAAGGCGACGCGACCCGGGTCGAGTTCGCCTACTACGAGTCGCTGACCGCAGAGGAGGAGCGACTGGTGGAGCTGGAGGCCAACAGGGCAGGAGACCCGACCACCCCGGACATCCCCGAAGCGCTGCTCACCGTGATGGGGCTGCCGTACGAGGTCGGGCCGATCTTCCTGGAGGCCCTCTTCCAGGCCGGCGGCACCGCCAAGATCAACGAGGCCATCAAGAACCCGCCGGTCACCTCCGAGCAGTTGCTCTACCCGGACCGGTACCTGAACGGCGAGGCGGCCAAGCCGGTCGCCAAGCCGCCGGCCGACGGCGAGGTCGTCGACGACGGCATGTTCAGCCAGGTCGCCCTCATGGTGGTCCTGAACGAGGCGATGGACCCGCAGACCGCCTTCGAAGCGGCCGACGGGTGGGGCGGCGACCAGTACGTCGCCTGGCGCAACGGCGACAAGTCCTGCGTCCGCTTCGACATGGTCATGGACTCGCCGAAGGATCAGCGCGAGCTGAACACCGCTCTGCGGGCGTGGAGCAGGCAGCACGGATCGGCGACGGTCGCCACGGTGGGAGCAGCCACCCGGATGACCGCCTGCGCCTGATTCGCCAAGCAGCTAAGTCGAGCCCTTCCGGAGATTCCGGGAGGGCTCGATCGCGGGTCGTCCTAAACTCGTTGGACGAGAGGCGTTTGTGATGACCACCACCAAGCAGGCTGCCGAACCGCCCCGCCACCGGGCCGCCCTGCTGCGCGTGGGAATTGTGCCGGTTCTGCTGATTCTCGCGATTGCCGGCTGCTCCGGAGGCGGCGATCGCTCGCAGAACGAGCCGGTCGGCACGACCAGCGAGTCGTCGCCCTTCCGGGTGGGACACGAGCCCGAGGGCTACCGGATGGTCCAGGCCGGCCGCGGAGGCATCACCCAGACCTGGGGCGACGACACCGCCGGCAACGACGAGCCGGTGACCGTCCTGGCCCCCGCCGGAGAGGGCCCGGGCGGCCCGGGCGAGGTGCGGGTCTCGACGTTCGGGTACGAGGGTCTGCAAGGTGAGCTGGCCCAAGGATCGCAGGGTTATGTCATCGGCAACCCCGAGGCCTTCAAGCTGGACGGCGGCGACGCATTCTACTCGGCGCCCTTCGAGTACGGCGGGCGGCGCCGACCGGCCGACCTGGTGGTCGACGCCGGCGACGGCGTGGGAATTCGGGTTGAGTCGGTGGAAGCAAGCCGCCGGGAGCTGGCCGGCGTCGCCGAGAAGGTCCAGGTGCCGGACGACAACTGGGAGGCCCCGGTGGTGGCCGATCCGCCCGGGGACCTGGAGGTGGTCGGCTCGGCCGATGCGGATGTGAAGCTGTCCATCAAGGCGTCGCCCGGTCCGTACACCGACTTCCTGCCGGCGGGTGACCGGGGCCACTCCGCGGTGTGGGCCCAACCGATAACGTTCGGCGCCTGGCGGGCGGAGACCGGGACGGTGGTGGTGACGACGCTTCCCGGTCGCGCCCTGGATCTCGACGCCGCGGCGGCAAGCCTGCGGGGCTTGGACGAGCGGGAGGAGGAGCCAACGATCCGGCGGGTCGACGTGGCCGGCCGGCCGGGGCTGGTCATCGACTTCGAGCGGGGGGAGGATCGGGCGGTCGTGTCGTCCACCCCCGGCGGCGACCTGCTGCTGGTGGTCGCCCATGGGGCGACGATGCCCACGGCTGAGGACCTGGTGGCCGTAGCGGCCTCGGTGGAGCCGGCAACGGCGGCCGAGTGGGAGCAGATGGTGGTCACCGCCCGGGGCGGGCCCGGACTGGCTCCGGACCTGGGTGCCGTCGAGCTGCAGCGGGGCAAGGCCGGGGATATCGAGTGGCTGCTGCAGGCGGTCGACGCCGCCCGCTTCTGATCGAGCTGCTCGATGCCAGAGGCCGGCGCCTCCCCTGCCCGTCGTAGCCGCCACCCCGGCACCTGTGGAAG
>DATABX010000475.1:0-6537 GCA_036259335.1 Actinomycetota bacterium | reverse complement strand
CTGCGATCTTGTTCAGGTTGTTCGGCGAGGCACCGGAGTAGGCGAACAGGACCGGGGCGTACTGCACGAGGATGTCGGGGTCGACCGCCCGGGCGCTGCGCACCGGTCCGAGGTCGCCGGCGTCGCCGCAGTGGTAGACGCCCATGAAGCGAGTCAGGCCGCCCTCGACCAGCTCCTCGTAGACGATGTCGGCGGTCTCCAGGCCGGTCTGCGGCCGGGCCCGGGGGTGGTTGTCTATTTTGACAGCCAGCGCAGGCCGGTTGATGTCGACGGCGCCGGCTTCCACGCCGGTGAGCGGGCATCGAATGGGCTCGGGCGGCGGAGGGGACTCCGAGGGGGTCGGCGAGCGGGTCGCTTGGGGTTCGGAGTCGTCGCCACAGGCCGCCGCCACCAGGGCGACCAGCAACAAGAGGCAGAGGATTCGGGTGCGCATGAGCGGTAAGGCTACACCGCCGCCCGCCGCCGTGGTCAAACGGCATGCACGGGCTGGATGGACCTGTTAGGGAACCACCCGATTGAGCCTCTTGACCTCGTAATCGGTCCAAATGCCGTTCTGCCAGTAGACGTCTGACTCGATCACAGCCCGCACCGCGTCCTCGCCCTCGATGGCCAGCACCAGCAGCGAGGCGCTCATGTCGCCCAACGCCCCGGCGACGATCACCGCTCCGGCATCGATCAGCTTGCCGACCCGCTCAAGATGGGCCTCCCGGTAGGGGGCCCTTTTCTCGGCCGCGCCCTCGCAGTAGGTGGCGGTGACGACGTGGCAGGTCTCGATGTTCATCGAACGAGGTCTATTGAAGCTTGGGCAGCGTCTGCTGCTGGGTTAACACCGGGGCGAACAGGTCCCCGTGGCCCTCGATCCGGGACAGCGCGTCCTCCGAGGTGAACCGCAGCTTGGCCGGATCCCGCTCCTTGGCGGTCGCCTCCACCTCGTCCCAGGTGATCGGGGTGGAGACCGTCGGCGTCTCCTTGGCCCGCAGGGAGTAGACGCAGACCGTGGTCTTGAAGAAGTCGTTCTGGCTCCAGTCGATCAGCACCTTGCCCTTGCGCAGCTCCTTCTTCATGTCGCTCACCACCAGCTTGGGCAACTGGTGCTCCAGAATCCCGGCGACGGCGTGGGCGAACGCCTTGGACTCGTCGTAGGTGTCGGTGGAGTTGAGCGGCAGGTACAGCTGCATCCCCTTCGACCCGGAGGTCTTGGGGTAGGCCTCCAGGCCCAGGTCGTCGAACAGCTTGCGCAGAGCCAGGGCGACGTCGCAGCACTCGACGATGCTGGTGGCCGGCCCCGGATCCAGGTCGAAGGCGACCGCGGTCGGGCGCTCCAGGTGGGCGCCGACCGACAGCGAGGTGTGCATCTCCAGGTCGGCCAGGTTGCTCACCCAGACCAGCCCGGGCAGGTCCTCCAGGCAGCAGAACTCGATGTTCTTGTGCTGGCGCTCGCTCCACACCGGGATCGTGCGCATCCACTTCGGCCGGTACTTGGGGCACTGCTTTTCGTAGAAGAACTCGCCCTCCACTCCGTCGGGGTAGCGCTTGAGCGTGAGCGGCCGGTCCTTCAGGTGGGGGAGCAGGGTGGGGGCGACCCGGGTGTAGTAGTCGATGACGTCGCCCTTGGTGAATCCGGCTTCGGGGTACAGCACCTTGTCGAGGTTGGAGAGCTTGAGCTCCCTGCCCTCCACCGTAACCACCGTCGCCGCCGCCATGTCCCTCCCCGTCGGGCGAGCTCTTACCGGGTGTTGCCCCTCCCAAACTACCGCGCCACGGGCGGCCTTCCGTGGATAAGCGACAGAAACTCCTGCCGGGTCCGGGGGTCCTCCCGGATCATGCCGTGCAGCGCCGAGGTCACGGTGAGGGTTCCCGGCTTTTGGACCCCGCGCAGGGTCATGCAGGAGTGCTCGGCCTCGATAACCACCCCGACCCCCTTCGGCTGCAGGTGGTCCTGCAGGCAGGTGGCGACCTGGGTGGTCAGGGCCTCCTGCACCTGGAGCCGCCGGGCGAACATCTCGACCACCCGGGCCAGCTTGGACAACCCGACGATCCGCTGGTCGGGGATGTAGGCAACGTGCGCCACCCCGGTGAACGGCAGCAGGTGGTGCATGCACAGCGAGTTGAACGGGATGTCCCGGGCCAGGACCATCTCGTCGTAGCCCTCGTTGGGGAAGGTGGTCAGCCGGAAGGGCTTCGGGTCGAGCATCTCGGCGTAGGCGGCCGCCACCCGGCGGGGCGTCTCATCGAGGCTCGGATCCGACGACGGGTCGTGCCCGAGGGCGATCAGCAGGTCCCGGACCGCCCGCTGGGCCCCCGGGATGTCGATGGCGGGCCCGACCGGCGCCAGATGCCGGTGTTCACCCTCTGCTTCTTCGACAAGCTGCTCTTCTTGAGCCAGACCTATGATCATGCCGCTCCCTTCTGGCCCAGGGACGCCAACCAGACCCGGTCGGGCTCGGATCTCCGAGAGAAGGCCGGTGGGCGTTGCTCGCCGGCCGGATCGAGCACCCGGCGGCGGTCGGACTGTTCGAGGACACTCATTGGATGATCCCTTTCTATCGCCTTGAGCATGAGTCGATAGAACCCTAACCGCTTATCGCCGGGTGCGCAAGCTGTTAGAGGGTCCGCGATGGGGAGCAGCTGGGATTAAGCGCCTTCGGTAAGCGATAGAGCTAGTTTAGTTCGTCATTCTGCGATGCTGCGAACCGGATTTCGCGCGAGACGGGCAGCTACACCGGCTGCGGTGGAGGGCGGGGGTACGGTGTACAGCATGAACAAAAAACGCCGCCGCCCCCGGATCGCTTCCGCGGGAGCCGCGGTGAGCCTGGGCGGGCTTGGTGGCCAGCTTGGTGCAGCTCGCGGCTCAGATGACCCCCTCGACATCGACTCCCACGCACTCGTGCCGTGGACCGCTGCGCTGGCAATCCTGCTCTCGGGGCTGCAGGCCTGCTCATAGCGGCAATCATGCAGCGTAGGTGTCGAGCGAGTACCGCTTGTCAGGCTGCCTGCTGCTCATGGCGGCCGCCCGTTGTGTTAGGCAAGCCCGTCGCCTAAACTTGCCGGCGCCCGGAGGTAACCTCTGGTCCCTTAGGAACGGTCGGCGGCGGGCCTAGGCCGAGCAGGTAGTGTCCGAATGCGGCGGTCGCCACGACGATGCCCATACCGATCGCAATGGTCGAAAGGGAGAGATTTTCGACTGGGTCTCCGCCGAATGCACCGAATAGAAACTTTGTCCCAATACTCCAGTAGTACGGTTCCAGCACCGTCCCGTTGGGCGTTCCTACGGTCTCCACATCTCCGCCGACAGGCATAAGGAATACGGCGGCCACCAGCAGCTCGAACACGATCAATGCTGCCATGGCGGGCTTCGATCGTGATGCGACTACCCCTGGACTTCGTCCCGTAGAGCTAGAGCCCACCACTCATCCACATAGTGTCAACGTCCATTGGAAAGCTGAAGGTGTCGATCAGTGCTGACACATTGTCGTCGGTTGTGCCGGTAGGCCCGGGTTCGCTGTAATCCACGTTGAAGCTATGACGGCTCCTGTGAGGTTGGCCTACTCAGCTACAGTACCCCGGAGCCACATGAGGAATGCTTGGGATTCGTAAAGATTTGGCAAATATTCTCTCAACGGGCTCCGAAATGAGCTGCTCTGCTTAGTTGATCGAACAGACAGACGCACGAGGGATACCGGTGAGCCGGCCTTTCTACCCGCAAGTCCTGCGCCGCCCAGGCGAAATAGTCGACAATGGCGGGACGGGATTCGATTCGGCTGGCAGGGTACCCTTTACCGGGCGCCGAGCAAAGGAGCGTGCATTGGGCATTTACGACCGCGATAAGAGGGCGGAGCCGACGGCTAAGGAACAGGCTCACTGGAACGAGCTTGCCGAGGCGGAGTATGAACGCCAGCGCAAGCTGCGCAAGGAGCGGGCGGACACCCGCCGCGCCAGCGACGGTACGGTCAAATCGATGGACCAGTTCCGCCGCTAGCGCCGCCAGTCCGGCCGGCGTCTACTCGAGGCCGGCCCGCAACAGGCGGAAAGCCGCACGTCGGCGGCGGGGAATCCGCTCAGTCGTCCCCGTCGCCGCTCTCTTCGGTGTCGTCCCCGTTGCCTTCCCCGCCGCCGCAAGCCACGCCACCGAACACCATCAGAGCTGCGAACATCGCGGCAAGAATCTTTTTGCGCATCTAGCCCCCCCATCCAATCGTTTCAACGGGTATGCCCAGCTCCGGTTGGGCTCAACCGCTATTCGGTACGGGGCGATGAACGATTGTCCTGAGAAAGCTGTACCCGGGTGCCCAATCGGCGTGATTGCGGCGCTAATTCCGAGACCTTGAGAGAATGAAGGTACCTCGCCATCGAACTAGGAGGACAACCTCTTGTTTAAGACCTTCACTTTTCGCGTCGCACTCGACGGCCCTCACGATGTTCAGGCCACCCTCGACTCTGCCGAGAGAGCCGGATTCAAGCTGGTTCCGATCGAGGGTATGGAGGACCCTGTCACGGCCATCGACGTGGACGGCAACGAGCTGACCATGGGCCGTTTCGTCCTCGACTGGTGGAAGCGCGGTGGCGACGAAGCCGGCGGGCTCGTGATCAACCTGCGCGAAGACGTTGAGAACCACCTGTCCCGTGAGGAGGACCTGGACCCCGACTACGTCGCCGTCCTGACCGACAGCGGTGGCGACGTCATGTTCGACATCAAGGAAGTCCCCAAGGACAAAGCCGAGTGGTTCCTCGAGAAGGTGACCTGCGGCGACCTCGAGACCGCGGAGGAGATCCTGGAGCTCGGCAAGGAGAGCGGCGGCAAGGTCGTCTCCAAGAGAGACCGCGAGGGCCGGTACAACCGGGAGATCTTGTGGAAGCCGTTCCGCAGCCGCTACTACAACCCTCCGACCGAGGACGGCCTGTCGGTCAACCCGGCCCCCGAAGAGTTCAAGAAGATCAAAAAGAAGCGGCAGTCGTTCGAGGAGCGGGTGGCGGAGTTGAAGGACACCTACGGGGAGGCGTTCGAGAACGCGGTGCCGTACAAGCCCTTCCACATGGCGCAAAGGCAGAACCCTTACGCCGCCAAAATCCAGAACTACAAGAACGCCAAGTCGGTTGAAGAAAAGGCTGCCGAGCTCAAGGCGGCACTCGAGGGCGAGGAGCCCGAGAAGGAGTCGGTCGGCCAGGAGTAGCGCTGCGCGCCCTCAGCCGCGGAGCGAGGCCTGGTCCAGCTTCAGGCCCAGGACGGCGGCGACTCGGCGAAGATCGTTGTCCGAAGCGAGCAGAGTGGCGCCATGCCGCCAGGCGACGGCTGCGATCATGCAGTCGATCAGGCCCCTGGGCGTGATCCCGGCAGCGCGGCACTTTCGGTAGATCCGGGTTGCGCCGTCGAAATCAATTGCGGCCTCGAATGAAAGCAGGTGGAACCGGACCAGAAGCCGCCTTAGTGATTCCTCGCGCAGGTCGTCCTTCGCCCCGGCCAGTACCTCCATCAAAACCGGCTCGGTCACAGCGAGCGGCGATGCGTCCTCTATCAACTTCGTCAGGCGCAGGTCGACCGGGCTGCCGGTTGCGCGATCGAACTCGACCCAGGCGGAGGTGTCGGCCAGAATCAATCGAGCAGCGGCGGTACGTCGTCGGGCACCTCGCCGATGGCGTGAACCCCTCTCATGGCCAGCGCTTCGGAACGGGTCATCGGCTGACCGGCAAGGTGCCTGAGTGCGAGGTCGACCGCCTCGGTCTTGGTTCTAACGCCGAAACGATCCATGATCGTTCTCACGTAGGAGTCTTCAATCTCGATATTGGTCCGTTGCCTTGCCATACACCAATGGTACACGCAACGTGTATAGAACGTGTACTACTGCACTCACCGAAAGTCCCGAGCTTTCAGCTCGGAGGCCATGGTCAGGCTCAACGGCTCGATCTTGGCCGCCAGCAGGTTCACCACTCCGTCGTAGCGCTCCAGCCGGCCGGTGACCAGCAGCGCCTTGGAGGTCGTCGCCACCTTTTTGTAGCGGGCCCACACCTGCTTTTGGCAGATGACGTTGATCAGGCCGGTCTCGTCCTCCAGGCTGACGAAAATCGTCCCCCCGGCGGTGGCCGGCTTCTGCCGGTGGGTCACCACCCCACCCACCTTGACCGTCCGGTTCGGCGTCGCGGTCTCCAAGTCGAACGCCCCGGCGGTGGCCAGTACCTCCATCTGGGGAACCTTGAGGTCGCAGCGGCGGGACAGGTCCTCCATGTCGACATACGGCCGGCCTGCGGCGATCTTCTCCGCCAGGTCCTCGCCGATCGTCCGCACGTACCCGATCCCCACTCGGACTGCCACCTCGCCCTCGAAGGTCTCCAGCGTCGCCTTGTCCGAGGAGGCGTTGACGTCGGGACCCAGCACCTTTACCCCGTGCCGGCGGGCGTCCATGACCAGCGTCCGAGGCGCCCAAAACCCCATCGGCTGGGCGTTCAGCAGCGCCGCCAGGAACGCCGCCGGGTAGTAGTGCTTGAGGTACGACGAGGCGTAGACCAGGTAGGCGAAGCTCACCGAGTGGCTCTCGGGGAACC
>DATABX010000474.1:0-3111 GCA_036259335.1 Actinomycetota bacterium | reverse complement strand
AACCTGTGACCCTCGACGCCAGGATCGCGCTGCGGCTCGGCTCGCTCGACCTGAGGGCACAGCTCCAGGTCGCCTCAGGCGAGGTGCTGTCGGTGCTCGGACCGAACGGTTCGGGCAAGACGACCCTGCTTCGGGCGCTGGCCGGCCTGGTGCCTATCGAGTCGGGCGAGGTGGCGCTCGACGGCCAGGTGCTGGAGGACCCTTCCCGCCAGATCCGGCGCGAGCCGTCCGCGCGGTCGACCGGCTTCGTCTTCCAGGACTACCTGCTGTTCCCGCATCTCACCGTGCTCGAGAACGTGGCCTTCGGTCTGCGGGCGGCAGGCGTCGGGCGGAACGAGGCCCGGGCCGAGGCCTCCAGGTGGCTGCAGACGGTGGGCCTGCAGGAGTACCGCTCCGCCAAGCCCGGATCGCTCTCGGGCGGCCAGGCACAGCGGGTCGCTCTGGCCCGGGCACTGGCCCCCCAGCCCAGGATGCTGCTGCTGGACGAGCCGTTGGCGGCGCTGGACGCCGGAACCAAGCTGGAGGTCCGGCGGGAACTCGGCAAGCACCTCGAAGCCTTTGCCGGGGTTGCTCTTCTGGTGACCCACAACCCGCTGGAGGCGGCCGCCCTTGCCGACCGGCTGATCGTCCTGGAGAACGGTCGCGTCGTCCAGGAGGGCACGTCTGTGGAGGTGGCACAGCGGCCCCGTTCGGCCTACGTCGCCGAGCTGGTCGGCCTCAACCTGGTGCGCGGCATCGGAGTGGGAGACCACGTCGAGGTCGCCGGCGGAGGCCGGCTGGTTGTGCCCTCCGGCTGCACCGGAGAGGTCTTCGCCTCCATCCACCCCCGCGCGGTCGCACTGCACCGCTCACGGCCGGAGGGTTCGCCGCGCAACGTGTGGGAGGGCACAGTAGCCGGCATCGACCTGGAGGGGGACCGTGCTCGGGTCGACGTCACCGGCCCGATCAAGGTCGTGGCCGAGGTCACCGCACGCTCCCTGAAGGAGCTCGACCTGGTGGCCGCCGGACCGGTGTGGGTGTCGATCAAGGCCACCGAAATCGAGGTCTACCCGGCCTGAGCGTCTCTCCGGATCGCTTCTTGCTCATCGGGGCTCAGCAGCACGGGAGCCTCGTCAACACAGCTGCCGGTCCGGATGCGGGGAACGTTCACGGCCCGCCGCCCGATCCTCGATCCACGGCACCACGTCGCCGGCCGAGGCGCTCACCACGTCCCCGTGGTTCACGCCCGGGTAGAGCTGGCGCTCGGCTTCGACTCCCAGGCCGCACAGCCGCTGGTACAGAAGCTCGGAGACCTGCGCCGGCACCACTCGGTCCAGCGTGCCGTGAACCACCAGGACGGGCGCCGGCGTCTCCCGGCGGCCGGCCGTGTTCTGCCTGATGGCCTCCGCCCAGTTCGGTACCGTCCCGGGCGATGCCGAAAGCAGCCGCTCGAGCGGAATCCCTCGGAATCTCTGCTCGATCTGGTTCTGGCACAGGCGCCCGATCTCCTCGCGCTGCTCGATCACCTCCGGCTCCAGGATGTCGTCGAGCCCCAGTTCCGGGTAGGCGGCGGAGAACCCGAGCGCACCCATCACCACAAACCCGCCGATCCCGACCAGGTTCTGCCCCATCGGAAGGAGCTCGACCAGCTCAATGAGGTCCAGCTCGGCGGCCGGCGCAGCCGCGACCACGCCGAGCAGCTCCAGTTCGCCGGCGTACTCGGGAGCCAGCTCGCCGGCGAAAAGCGCGGCGCCGCCTCCCTGCGACGCCCCGAAGGCTACGAAGCGGTTGCCGGCCCCAGCCTCTCCGATCCGGGCGGCCGCCCGGACGCTGTCGAGCATGCTGCGGCCCTCGCTCTCCCCCACCAGCCAGGGGTGCGGCCCCGGGGTGCCCAGGCCCTCGTAGTCGGTTGCCGCGAGCACGAAGCCCTGGTCGAGCAGCTCGGTGAACAGCCGGCTGTTGGGGAAGTCCTCGGGCGTTCGGGAGGGCGCGCAACTGTCGCCGAGACCGACCGAGCCGTGCCCCCAGGCGACGACCGTGCGCGGGGTATCGGCCGGTCCGGCGGGCGCAAAGATGAGTCCGGAGACCGCGATGTCCCGGCCGTCCACCGCCCGGGAGTGGTACAGGACCCGCCAGCCGTTTATGCCGGCCGGTGTCGAAAGCTCCTCCAGGCGCAGCAGCCGTCCGGGCTCGCCCTCCGGCAGCTTCTCGGGCAGCGAGTAGAAGTCCTCCCCGGCCCCGGGCGGCGGCAGCTGGGGGGCCTGGACCGCGGCGTCATTGCGGTCTGTTGCCTCCGGGCCGGAGGAATCGGTGGGAGGAGCGGTGCACGCGGTGAGGGTCAGGACCAGAAGCACAATCAGACCGGCCCGAAGCCTGGTTCCGACAGCTGCCCGCGCGCGCATCCTAAGATCTTGCCAGCGTTTCGGGGAATGGGGGTCCGGTGCGGCTAAGGGGTACCGACCGGGTCCTCGACGAACTCGAAGAGGTGCTCCACCCGGGTCAGGGTGAACAGGCGGCGCACGTGTTTGGGTCCCGGAACCAGCTTCAGCGTGCCTCCCGCGGAGACGACCCTATCCCGGGCTGTCATGAGCCTGTGGAGACCGCTGCAGTCGAGGAACTGCAACTCGCTGAGGTCAACCACGACGCCGTCGGCCGGTCCTCTCTCGACGGCTCCAAGCGCGAAGTCCAAGTCGGAGACTGTTGCCATGTCCAGTTCGCCCTCGAGCACCAGAACGGTTGTTTCGGATCTGCGCTGGGTAGTGACTTTGAAGTTCAACTCGGCTTTTTCGGTGAGGTGGTTGCCGAGCGCCTCCCGGCGCGATTGACGTGAGTCGAGCCACACAACCGGGGTGAGTTGAAAACCGGTTTCATCCTGAAGGCTTGCCGACATTGTTTCAATACCTCGTCAAATTCCATCCAGTGAGGCCATGGTTGAAGCTTACCACGAGAATGAATGGGTAATGACTAGATATTGACGATGTTCGCTCCTCGTAAAGCCATATCCGACTTGAGGAGTAACCGAAAAGGTACTCTGGGGACATGAACCGCTCAAACCCGCTGTACAGCATCAGCGCCGTAGCCAAATCCGTGGGCGTCCCGGTGGCGACTCTTCGCACCTGGGAGGACCGGTAC
>DATABX010000473.1:0-3482 GCA_036259335.1 Actinomycetota bacterium | reverse complement strand
GCCGGACGGGTCGGAGATGACCACCGACGACTGGCGCAACCCGCACAACCACGTGCTCGGGATGATGATCCCCGCCTACGCCGCCGACGAGCTGGACGACCAGGGCCGCCCGGCCGCCGCCGAGACCCTGCTGCTGCTGCTGAACGGAGGGCACCGGGCACAGCACTTCTCGCTGCCCGAGCTGGTGGAGGCCGGGGCGTGGCTCGAGCTGCTCAACACCGCCAGGCCGTTCAGCCGGGTCCGGCGACGCAGCGGGCTGAATCTGGCCCCCCACTCGCTGATCCTCCTCGCCCACCGGGCCTGACGCCGGCCGGCCCGCTTGTCTGTGGGCGGTTGCAGGTTGTAGAACCAGACTCCCAATAGCTGCAGGCGGGAGGATGCCGAAATGGCCCGGGAGGGTTCGCTTGTCTGAGCGGCGCGGCGGCCTGGTCCGGGCGGTGGTCGTCGTCGGGCTGATCCTGCTGGTCTTCCTGGTCGTCGGGCTGGTGTTCGTGGGCCCCGGGCGGGACCGGGACGAGCCGGGGGGCAACGGGGACGGGGGCGGCCGCGGCGAGGTTGCGCTCACGCTGCTGCAGCTGAACGACGTCTACGAGCTCACGCCGGTCAGCGGCGGAGCCGAGGGCGGCCTGGCCCGGGTGGCTGCGGTCCGCAAACAGTACCTGGACCGCAACCCCAACACCTTCACCTTCCTGGCCGGGGACCTGCTGAACCCGTCGGCGCTCAGCACCGCCACGGTCGACGGCGAGCGGCTGGCCGGCCGGCAGATGGTGGACGTGATGAACGCGGTGGGCCTCGACTACGCGACCTTCGGCAACCACGAGTTCGACCTGGCGGAGGACGCGTTCCGCGCCCGACTGGCGGAGTCGGAGTTCACCTGGTTCTCGAGCAACGTCTCCGAGGCCAATGGGGAGCCGTTCCCGGGCGTGCCCCGCAACGTCGTGTTCGACGTGGAGGGGGAGGGCGGCGCCGAGGCCACCGTCGGGCTGTTCGGCGTCACCGTCGCCAGCAACCCGCTTCCCTGGGTGCAGTACGGGGACCCGATCGAGGCCGCCCGCCGGCAGGTGGCCGAGCTGCGGGGCAAGGTCGACATCCTGATCGCGGTCACCCACCTGCTGGTCGAGGACGACGTCCGGCTGGTGCAGGAGCTGCCCGAGATCGACCTGGTGCTGGGAGGCCACGAGCACGAGAACAACTCGCTGGAGCGGGGAGCCGACTTCACCCCGATCCTGAAGGCCGACGCCAACGCCCGCAGCATGCAGGTGCACGAGCTGGTCTACGACACCGAGGACCGGGAGCTGACCCACGAAGCGGAGCTGCGGCGCATAACCTCCGACGACCCCGACGACCCGGAGGTGGCGGCGCAGGTCGACCGCTGGGTCCAGGCGGCGTTCGAGGGCTTCCGGAGCCAGGGGTTCGAGCCGGAGCGGGTGGTCACCCGGACGACCGAGGACCTGGACGGGCGGGAGTCGACGGTGCGCAACCAGCCGACCCGGCTGGCCGAGCTGATCGCCAACGGGATGACCCGGTCGGCGGGCTCGGCCGAGCTGGCCATGTTCAACGCAGGCTCGATCCGCATCGACGACGTGATCCCCGCCGGGGACGTCACCGAGTACGACGTGATCCGCACCCTGCCGTTCGGCGGAACCGTGCTCGGGGCCGACATGAGCGGCGACCTGCTCCGGCAGGTGCTGGACCAGGGGAGGGCCAACGCCGGCATCGGCGGATACCTCCAGACCGCCAACGTGACGTTCACCGACCAGTGGCTGGTCAACGGGGCGCCTGTCGACCCGGCGCGGACCTACCGGGTGGCGATCAACGACTTCCTGCTGAGCGGCAGGGAGTTCCGGCTCGACTTTTTGACCCGGGACCGGGTGGCCAACATCACCGAGCACGGCGACATCCGGGAGGGGTTCATCGCCGAGCTCGAAGCGACCTACGGGAGCCCCTAGGCGGGGGGCCGCACCCGGCTGAGGGTCGCCGTGACCTCCTCGACCAGCGGCTGCTGCTGGATCTGCTCCAGCGATTTGGGCAGCGGGATGCTCCAGTTCGGCCAGCCTTCGGTGACGCCCGGCATGTTGGGGCGGTCCACCGCTCCGACCAGGTCGTCGAGGACCCCCAGCACGATGCGGGCCGGGCACTCGGCGAGGTGCCGGTAGACCGCGGGGACCATCTCGGAGACCGGGACGCTCTCGTCCACGCCGGCCGCCCGGGCGACCCGGCGGCGCATCTGGTCGACCCCGTCGTCGTTGGTCGGCAGGCCGAGGTTCTTCTGGGCCTTCAAGTCGGCGCCGGTCCAGATGCCGGGCAGGGTGGGCAGGTCGTGGGTGGTGGCGGCGGCCATCGACTCGCGGGGGATCGCCCCCAGGTCGTCCTCGAAGATCATCAGCCGGTAGGAGAGGATGCTGCGGGCGGCCATCTCCTCGCGCACCCCGGGCTCCACGGTTCCCAGGTCCTCGCCGACGACGAAGGCTCCGGCCCGCCGGCTCTCCAGGGCGACGATGTCCAGCAGCTCGGTGTGCGGGTAGCGGACGTAGACCCCGTCCTGGGCGCTGCAACCCTGGGGGATCCAGTAGAAGCGGAACAGGCCCATCACGTGGTCGATCCGCATCCCGCCCGAGTGGGCGAAGGCCGACCGGATCATCTGGATGAACGGCTCGTAGCCGGCGGCCCGCAGCCGCCTGGGGTGGAATCCGGCGATGCCCCAGCACTGGCCGGCCTGGTTGAACTCGTCGGGGGGTGCACCGAGCTCGAACCCGCCGGCGAAGGCGTCGCCCCAGACCCAGGCGTCGGCCCCGGACGGGTCGACCCCCACCGGCAGGTCCTGCAGCAGACCCAGCTGCCGGCCGGCGGCGGTCAGCTGGTTCTCGAGCTGCCACTGGAGCCACTTGTGGTACCGAACCCGGTCGTAGTGCTCGGTGCGGAAGCGGGCGACCTCGGGGGTGCCGGGATGGCGGAAGGCCTCAGGCCAGTCGGCGGAGCTGCCCTCGTGGACCTCGGCCAGGGCGCAGAAGATCGCGAAGTCGTCGAGCGAGCGCCCGCAGTCCTCGCAGAAGCGATCGAACTCGGCCGAGCCCTCGAAGCCGGCGTAGATCAGCTCGAGGGCCGGCTCCTTGGCGGCCCACACCGCGTCGCGGGCGATAAGGGGGGCGCGGTTGAGCAGGCGCCCGGCGGCCCGGAAGTGCTCGATCCCCGGCTCGTCGTGGCCGGCGATGCGGTCAACGCCGAGGTACAGCGGGTTGCGGAAGCTGCGGCTGCTCGGGTAGTAGGGACTCGGCTGGATCGCCCGGCCCGGGGTGACCGCGCCGAGCGGGTTGACCATCACCAGGCCGGCGCCGGTCTCCGCCGACCACCGGGCGAGCTCCTCCAGGTCGGACAGGTCGCCCATGCCCCAGCTCTGCGACGAGCGCAGTGCGTAGAGCTGGACCGCCCACCCCCAGGTGCGAAGGTCCTCGGGCAGGTGGCAGGTTCCCGGGCTGACGATC
>DATABX010000472.1:0-2783 GCA_036259335.1 Actinomycetota bacterium | reverse complement strand
TGCGCAAGATTCCCCACTGCTGCCTCCCGTAGGAGTCTGGGCCGTGTCTCAGTCCCAGTGTGGCTGGTCGTCCTCTCAGACCAGCTACCCGTCGGAGCCTTGGTAGGCCGTTACCCCACCAACAAGCTGATAGGCCGCGAGGCCCTCCCGAAGCGGAATCCATTTCCTCAATGAGCCATGCGACTCTCTGAGGGCATCCGGTATTAGCACCGGTTTCCCGGTGTTATCCCAGTCTTCGGGGCAGGTTCCTCACGTGTTACTCACCCGTTCGCCGCTAGGTCTTCCCCCTTCTTGCGAAGGGATGGACCCCGCTCGACTTGCATGTGTTAAGCACGCCGCCAGCGTTCGTCCTGAGCCAGGATCAAACTCTCCATCGAGATCTCGGCCTGGCCGGCTCCGAAGAGTCGGCTTCCGCCTGCGATCGGTTGAAGAGCCGCCTCGGGGCCCACTGAGCCCTCCGGCAACCCGGCACTGGATCGCAACACAAACGTGTTGTCCGTGTTTCTCACTCAGTGCATTGACTTGGTGAACGTCTCACGACCTCGAGAGGCCGCGGACGCCCGCACTGGCTTTTGTCACCACTATTCCGTTTTCAAAGAGCGACGGTCCGAGCAACAGGAAGTGCCCTGGGGGGACCCTGCTGCCTGGCCCAACACACCTCTCCCAGAAAGAAGGGAGATGTTCGTGTCAAAGGCCGGCGATGACGCATCAGCGCCTGCCGGCGAGCAACGGTGCACTCTAGCGGTTGGTTGGCGATGTGTCAATCACATTGCCACCCACCGGAGCGGTGCCCCGCCGTTGCCGATCCTTTCGGATCAGCGGAGACCAACTTACCAACTTGTGAGCTCAACCGGGAACGCAGCCGGAAAAATTCCTACGCGGCCCAGAGGATCTTCGCCCACGACCGCCGACCGACCTGGAGGAGGCCGTCGCCGAGGTCGTCGGGCGCCAGTTCGGCGTCGGCGTCGGTGATCCGCTCCCCGTTCAGACGAACCGCACCCTCCGTGACCTTCCGCGACCCCTCCTTGTTCGACGCCACGAGCCCGGCCAGGGCGAGGAGGCGGGCCAGGCGGATGCGGCCGTCCACCAAGTGCTCGGGCCGGAGCTCGAACTCGCGGACGTCGGCGGGGACCTCGTGCTTCTTGAAAACCTGGTCGAAGGCCGCTTCGGCCGCCTCGCCGGCACCCTCTCCGTGGTACAGGTCGACGATCGTGCGGGCCAGCAGGCGCTTCGCCTTGTTCGGATGGAGTTCCCCAGCGCTGAGGCGAGCGGTCTCCGTCTCCACCCGGTCGGGGTGCCAGCCGGTGGCCAGGAGCATGTAGCGGGGCAGCAGCGAGTCGGGGATGCTCATGACTTTGCCGAACTGCTCGGCGGGCGCCTCGGTGATCGCGATGTAGTTGCCCAGCGACTTCGACATCTTGTTGACGCCGTCCAGACCCTCGAGGAGGGGGGTGGTGAGGACGACCTGCGGTTCCTGGCCCTCCCGCTCCTGGAGTTCGCGGCCGACGAGGTTGTTGAAAAGCTGATCGGAGCCTCCGAGCTCGACGTCGGCCCGCACCATCACGGAGTCCCAGCCCTGCAGCAACGGATAGAGCAGCTCCATGATCGAGATGGGCTGCCCGCCGGCGTAGCGCCGGGAGAAGTCGTCGCGCTCCAGCATCTGGGCGACGGTGGCCTTGCCGGCGAGGGCGAGGAGGCCGTCCGCCCCCATCGCCCCGAGCCACTCCGAGTTGCGGCGGACCTCGAGCCGGTCGGCCCGGAGAATCAGCCCCGCCTGGGCCTGGTACGTCTTCAGGTTGGCCTCGATCTGCTCGGCCGCCAGCCGGGGGCGGGTCGCCGACCGCCCGGTGGGATCTCCGACCTGGGCGGTGAAGTCGCCGAGGATCAGCACCGCCGTGTGGCCGAGGTCCTGGAACTGGCGCAGCTTCCGCAGGACGACGGCGAAGCCCAGGTGGATGTCGGATGCGGTCGGGTCGATGCCGAGCTTGATCCGCAGGGACCGGCCGCTGGCAAACTTCTTCCGCAGGTCGGCCTCGGAGATGAGATTCGTCGACCCGGCGGCGACGATCCGGACGGCTTCATCGATCGAAACACCTTCAGTCACGGACGGACACCGTATCTGCACGCTTCGTCCATCCCGCCAGGGCACGCCGGAAAGGAGTTGAATACCCCCATGGTCCGACGTCTCGCCCTCGTCGTCGCGCTCGCTCTGGCGGGAAGCGGATGCGCCTACCGCGTGGACATCGCGGCGCCGGCGGCGCAGGCAGAGACGACGAAGGTCTTCGCCGCGGACGGGTCGCTGATCACCACCCTCCACGCCGAGCAGAACCGGGAAGAGGTGCCGCTGACCGAGGTGGCACCCGTCCTCCAGGCGGCAGTGCTCGCCATCGAGGACTCCCGCTTCTTCGCCCACAAGGGCGTCGACGTGCGGGCGCTGGCGCGGGCGTTGCGCCGTAACGCCGAGGCCGGCGAGGTCGTGGAGGGCGGGTCGACGATCACGCAGCAGTACGTGAAGAACGTGCTCCTCGACCCGGAGAAGACGGTCCACCGCAAGCTGCGCGAGGCGGTCCTCGCCATCCAGCTCGAGCGGACCCACACCAAGGAAGCGATCCTCGAGGGCTACCTCAACCGCATCTATCTGGGCAACGGCGCCTACGGCGTCCAGGCCGCCTCGGCCCTGTACTTTGCCAAGCCGGCCTCCGCGCTCACGCTGGCCGAGGCGGCGCTGCTCGCCGGGATGGTCCAGGCACCGGAGAGCTACGACCCGTTCACCGCCCCGGAGG
>DATABX010000471.1:0-10809 GCA_036259335.1 Actinomycetota bacterium | reverse complement strand
CCATCCATCTGTGCGGTCCACCATGGGGTGGCGCCTCGCGGCGCCGGCCGGGCCAGCCGTACCCCGTTCCGACCTTGCTCCGGGTGGGGGTTGCCGAGCCGCCGGGATCGCCCCCGGCGCTGGTGCGCTCTTACCGCACCGTTTCACCCTTGCCGGTTGCCCGGCGGTCTGCTCTCTGTTGCACTTTCCATCGGTCACCCGATCTGGGGGTTACCCAGCACCTTGCCCTGCGGAGCCCGGACCTTCCTCAGCGGCGGTCGAGTAACCGAGAGCTACTCGACCGCCGCCGCGGCCGCCCGGCCGGCTGCTCTCCAAGTTTAGAGCCTTGAAGAGCTCCCCGGCAGGTCACTCCGAAACTCCCGGCCTGGCTGGCGCCCATTCGATAAGGTTGGTACAGTGACTCTTAGGTAAGACTCTAATCGGGAGATCCGGTGGGCGGTTTACTGGTGTTCGCCGGCTTTGCCGGTCTGACTGTCGGCCTTGTGGCCGCGCTCAAGGGTTCACTTCCTCAATTTCACCTCGCCACTCGCAGACAAGCGCTGTTGCTCATGGCTGTCGCGTTCGCGGCGCTGCTGACCGGCGGAGCCCTGGCCGAGCCGGTGGAGCAGCCTTCAGCCGCCACGGCGCCTTCGGTCCCCCCACCCCCGGCGCCCGAGCCTGAGTTGCAGCTCGTCGTTCCCCCGGCGCCCGAACCACCTCAGGCCACAGCGCCCGCTGCACCACCTGCGCCGCCTGCCGCAACCTCGACGAACCGCCGTCCCGCTGGTGCAGCTTCCCCGGCTACCGGCTCCGGCTGCGATCCGTCCTATCCGGATTTGTGCGTTTCGATCGGTGCCGCCGACCTGGACTGCGCCGACATCCCACGGAAGGACTTCGCAGTGCGGGAGCCGGACCGCCACGGATTCGATGCCGACAACGACGGAATCGGCTGCGAGTCCACCGGCAACACCGCTGGGACAAATTTCAACCCGCCGGCGCCGAACCCGCCATCCAGTCAGCCGGTTGCGGCGCCCCCTCCGCCTCCGCCTCCACCGCCGTCCTCACCGCCGTCGGGGGGCGACTGCGACCCGTCCTATCCGGGTGTCTGCATTCCTCCGGCGCCCCCGGATCTCGACTGCCCGCAGATCAGCCATCGCAACTTCTCCGTGACGGGGTCAGACCCCCACGGCTTCGACGGCAACAATGACGGGGTCGGCTGCGAGAGCTAGCCGGTAGGTAATCCGCCATGGCCGGCTGCCTGCAGTTAGGGCAGGGTCGTCAATCCTTCGGCGCCGTCTCACCCCCGGGCGCCGTTGGGCCGCCGATCCGGTCCGAGCGGGACAGCCGCTCCGGGCGCTCGATCAGCTCGCCCTTGCGGACGAAGCGCCGCCGCAAGGCCGGCTCCTGCAGGCGATAGGCCCGGAACAAAAACACCAGGGCCCCGATCCCGATCAGCTCCCTGACCAGCTCCCACGGGTGCTCGAAGGGACGGGTGATCACCTCCAGCCAGTAGTTGGCGACCGGGTCCGGCGGGAAGTCGGTGCCGAACAGCGGCCAGAACCAGATGATCGGGTCGTTCCACATGCCGTCCAGCACCTGATGGATCAGCATGCAGATCGGCAGGATGAACCAGCGGCGGGCGGTGGCGCCCCTCAGGGTCAGCTGGATCGCCAGCAGCGTCACCGTGGCCACGACGAGGGTGTGCCCGAAGAGCCGCCCGTTCTCGAACTGGCCGGCGAACAGGAGGCGCCCGATCGGCTTGTCGATCAGGTCGGGCAGGATCGCCCCCAGCAGGACGACCCGGTAATCGATCCGCCTGGCCCCCAGCGCGAAGAAGACGATGGCGCACGTCATCCCGAGGTGCCAGAAAAGCATCTACCGTTCCACTAGAAAAGGCCGCTCTGCTCGACCTCGCCCGCCGGGGGCTGGAAGCCCGGGTTCTCCGCCTCCCACGCGTCCATTCCGCGGTTGCTCAGCCGGTCGGCGTGCTTGTTCTGCGCCCGGGGCACCGCCTTGTACCGGACCTGCTCGAACTCGCCCGCCAGCTTGCGCGCCTTGGCGTGCAGCGGCTTGAGCCCCGGGTGCTTGACCTTCCACCTGCCCTTCATCTGCTCGATCACCAGGGTCGAGTCCATGTAGACGTCCAACCGGGACACCCCGGCCTCCCGCGCCGCCTGCAGCCCGGCGATCAGCCCCTCGTACTCGGCGACGTTGTTGGTCGCCCACCCGATGCCCCGGCCGATCTCGGCGACCACCTCGCCGTCGGGCGACTGCAGCACCACGCCGATCCCCGCCGGACCGGGGTTGCCGCGCGCGCCTCCGTCGGTGTGTAGCGAGTAGGCGCCGCTCATGCCGGGCGGTCGGTGACGACCAGGATCCGGCCGCACTCGTCGCAGCGGATCAGACCCTGGGCGGCCCGTACCCGGGCCACCTCCTGCGCCGGCAGCTGCATGTGGCAGCCCAGGCACATGTTTCCCTCCAGGGCCGCCGCTCCGACCCCGTGCTTGGAGGCCCGCAGGTCGTTGTAGTACGAGAGCAGCTCGGGCGGGATCCGGGGCACCCACTCGGTCTTGCGGGATCGCGCCTTTTCCAGCTCGGCGCCCACCTCGCCGCCGGCGACGTCCCGCCTGGTGATGGCCTCGGCTACCTGGGCCTGCAAGGTCTGAAGCTCGGCCCGCAGCCCCGCGAGCTCCTTCTCCAGGACCTCCCGCTCCTCCATCACCTCCAGGTCCTCGTCCTCGAACCGGGTGCGCCGGCGTTTGAGGGACTCGACCTCGGCGGCGATCCCGGACAGCTCCCGGGCGCTGCCGACGTCGCCCGAGTTGAGGCGCGCCTCCTCACCGGCGATCTTGCGGCCGATGTTGTCGATCTCGTTGTCCAGCTTGCGCTGGCGTCCGGCGACCTCGTCCAGCGCGGCCTCCCGCTCTCCCACCCGCGCTTCGAGGGCGCGCTGGCGCTCCTCGAGGGCATCGATCTCCGCCTGCTCCGGGAGGTTGTGGAGCCGGCCGGTCAGCCGGTCGATGGTCGAGTCGATCTTCTGCAGCTCGAGAAGCTCGAGCAGGGATTGTTGCGAGGCCTCCACCATCAGTTGAGTGTATCCAGGTCGAGCTCCCCGGAGACGATGCGTCCCAGCGTCTCGACGTAGAACTCGTGCTCCCGCTCCAAAACCCGCGCCGCCAGCGTAGCCGGGTCGTCGTCGGGCAGGACCTTAACCTCGCACTGGGCGATGATCGGCCCGCGGTCGTACTCGCCGTCAACCAGGTGCACCGTTACCCCGGTGACCTCCTCCCCCGCCTCGATAACCGCTTCGTGGACCCGGGGCCCGTACATACCCACGCCGCCGAACTTCGGCAGCAGGGCCGGGTGGATGTTGACGATCCGGTTGGGGAACCGGGCGATGACCTCCGGTCCGACCTTCTTCATATAGCCGGCCAGGAGCACCAGGTCGACGCCGGCATCCGACAGCACGCGGGTGATCGCGGCGTCCAGTGCGGCAAACTCCGGGTGCGTCTTGCCGCTCAGGTGGTGGAACGGAATCCCGGCGTCCCGGGCGCGGGTGGCGGCCATCGCCCCGGCGTTGTTGCCGATCACCACCACCACCTCGGCCGGGATGGCGCCCTGGCGGGTGGCGTCGAGAATCGCCTGCATATTGGAGCCGCCGTGGGAGGCGAGGATGCCGATTCTCAAAGTCGCAGCCTCATGGACGCGAAAAGGCCGGGATGAAAGACATCCCGGCCAGATTATTCGCTTCGATCAATCGCTGCTGCTAGACCCCTGCGGTCTCCAACTCCTCCGAGTAGCGGCCGTAGGTCGCCTCGGAGTTGGCGCGGGCCCGCTGCAGCGCGGTCTGCTGGCCGGCCGACAGGTTCTCCGGCTTGCCGGCCCAGATCTCCATCGCCGCCATCTGCAGCGCACGGCCGTAGGAGTAGGTCAGCGGCCACGGGGCGCCGCCGATCTTGTTGAGCTGGTTCAGGTTGGCCGAGGCCTCCTGGTCGCTCTGGCCGCCCGACAGGAAGGCGATGCCGGCCACTGCGGACGGCACGTTCTTCTTGAGGACCTCCAGCGTCCGCTCCGCAACCTCCTGGGGGGTGGCCTTCTGCCCGGACTTCTTGCCCGGCACGATCATGTTGGGCTTGAGGACCATGCCCTCGAACCTGATGCCCGCCCGGTAGAGGGCGCCGAAGACCGTGTGGAGGGTCTTGTCGGTGACCTCGAAGCAGCGGTCCATGTCGTTGTCGGCGTCCATCAGGACCTCGGGCTCGATTATCGGCACGATGCCCCGCTCCTGGCACAGGGCGCCGTAGCGCGCCAGGGCGTGGGCGTTGGCCTCGAGGCAGTAGTCGGTGGGAATTCCGTCCCCGATGGTGATGACGGCCCGCCACTTGGCGAAGCGGGCGCCGAGCTCGTAGTACTCGGCCAGGCGGTCACGCAGGCCGTCCAGGCCCTCGGTGACCTTCTCGCCGGGGTGGCCGGCCAGGTCCTTGGCGCCGGTGTCGACCTTGATGCCCGGGATGATGCCCAGATTCTGCAGGTACTTGGGAAACGGGGTGCCGTCGCTGGCGCTCTGGCGGATGGTCTCGTCGTAGAGGATCACTCCGCTGACGTACTCCTGCATGCCCTTGGCGGAGAAGAACATCTCCCGGTAGGACCGGCGGTTCTCCTCGGTGGACTCGATGCCGAGGGCGGCGAACCGCTTGCCGATGGTCGGTGAGCTCTCGTCGGCGGCCAGGATGCCTTTGCCGGGGGCCACCATCGCACGGGCAATCTCGTTCAATTCCTTCGTCAACTCATCCATTACCATCGCTCCTCAAAGCTCGTCCGACAGGGGGTTGTGGCGGGGGCGCGAAAGCGAAAACCCCGCCTCCGGCTGTGTGTTTCGCCATGATATCCGCAAGGTGCCCGGTGCGGCCAACGGGTACTCCATCCCACGGTTTGTTTACCCTCCGGCCCGGTCGGGTAACCGCCTTCCCACGTTCAGTGGAGTCGGTTCTCCCCTCGTCTCCAGCCCGCACAGGCGATGACGGGACAAGCCGGACATCTCGCACGGTTGGTGGCTCAAGCAGGCGGCCGCCGGAAAAGCCAGGGTCGGCAATATGCCGAGCGTTCCGGAAGGAGGCAGCATGTTCTACCACGACGGCAAATTGCAGTACACGGTGAGAGTCGAAAAGCCCAACGCACTGTTCGCCCGTCAGCTGCAGCAAGCCATTGGAGGAGTCGAGGGAGAGATCCGGGTTGCCCTCCAGTACCTTTTCCAGTCCTGGGGCTCCCGGGGACCCAAGAAATACCGTGACATGCGCCTGGAGACCGGCACCGAGGAGCTGGCACACATCGAGATGCTGGCGACCGCGGTGGCGATGAACCTGGAGCTCGCCGAGACCGAGATCAAAGAGGAGGCGCTCCACCCGATCGTCCTCGCCAAGCTCGGCGGCCAGGATCCGCGCCACTACCTGTCCGCCGGCCTGACCGCACTGCCAAGCGACGCCAACGGCGTGCCGTTCGACTGCTCCCACGTCTACGCCAGCGGCAACATCGCCGCCGACATGTACTCGAACGTGGCCGCAGAAGCCACCGGCCGGGCATTGGCGACCCGGCTGTACAACATGACCGACGACCCGGGCATGAAGGACATGCTCAGCTTCCTCATCGCCCGGGACACAATGCATCAGCAGCAGTGGCTGGCGGTACTGGAGGAGCTGGGACCCGAGCACCTGCCGGTGCCGAACAGCTTCCCGCAGGAGCTGGAGAACCAGGACTTCAACTACACCTTCGTCTCGACGGCGGCCAACGGCGGCAAGACGGCAACCGGCCGCTGGACCCGCGGGGAGTCCCTGGACAACCGGGGAGGCAAATTCAACGTCGCCAAGGCAAAGCCTCTGGGCGACGAGCCGGAGCTCGCCCCGGCCCGCCCGGACGCGTACGGCCAGATCGAGCAGTCGGCAGCGCCGGCAACTTCGGCCAGGAGCTAATGAACGCCTGAAAGAGGCCCGGGCGGGCCGGGCCTCTTTCAGTGCCTGGGCTCACAGGCAGACTTCGCAAAAACGGTCAGCTGTCGATGGTGACCCGGATGTCGCCTTCACGTTTGGTGAGCGTGAATGCGGTCTGGGAGTCGTGGCGGCTGAACTCCATGCTGACCCGCGAGCCGCCCACCTTGAGGTCGTTCAGCTCCACCCGGTTCAAGAAACCGGGCAGCTTGGGCTTGTTGATGGTGAGAGCTCCCTCCGGCACGTTGGCCGAGACGCCGAGCATCGCCTGGGTCAGCATCAAAGGCACAGCCGCCGCCCAAGCCTGCGGGCTGCACGCCACCGGGTAGGCCACCGGCGGCAGGCTCCCTCGGCGGTCGAAGCCGCAGTAGAGCTCGTCCAGTCGCAGGTCGGAGTGAACCGCCGCGTCGAACAGGGCGGTGGCGATCGTCTCCACCGCTGCCGCCTGCGTGTACCTCTTCAGCCCGGCGGCGAGAATCACGTTGTCGTGCGGCCATACCGAGCCCACGTGGTAGCCCATCGGGTTGTAGGCCGGATTGTTCTTGGACAGGGTCCGCACTCCCCAGCCGGAGAACATGTCCCGGGCCATCAGCCGTTCGGCCACCGCGGCCGCCCGGTTCGGCTCCACAATCCCGCAGTAAAGGCAGTGCCCCGGGTTGGAGGTTACGCCGCCCACCTGGCGCTTGTTCCCATCCAGCGCGAGGGCGAAGGTTCCCTCGTCGGGCATCCAGAACGCAGCGTCGAACCTCTCGCGCAACTCGGCCGCCTCCCGGTACAGGCGCTCGGCGATGGCGGCAGCCCCCATGGCGGCGTAGACCTCCGCGATCCGCAACTTGGCGAGGTAGGCGTACCCCTGCACCTCCACCAGGGCGATCGGGCCTTCGGCAAGCGATCCGTCGGCGTGGACGATGCAGTCCTCGGAATCCTTCCACCCCTGGTTGCGCAACCCGGCCGGCGACTGCCGGTCGTACTCCAGGAACCCGTCACCGTCCCGGTCGCCGTAGTCCCTCATCCAGTTGAGCGCCGCATCGAAAGCCGGACGCAGTTGTTTCATCGTCGCCAGATCGCCGGTCCAACGGAAGTAGGCCCCGGCCAGCATGAGGAACAGCGGCGTGGAGTCGACGGTGCCGTAGTAGGGGGTGTGCGGGATCAGACCGGTACGCGCCAGCTCGCCCCTCCTCAGCTCATGCGGAATCTTGCCCGGCTCGGCGTCCCGCCACGAGTCGACCTTAGTGGCCTGCCAGCCGGCCAGGACCTTCAGGCAGTCGACGGCGGTCGCCGGGTTCCAGATCAGCGACTCGTAGCAGGTCAGCAAGGAGTCCCTTCCGAACGGGGCGACGTACCACGGAATACCGGCAGCGAAGATCCGGCCGCCGTCCAGGGGAGTCTCCAGCGCCTTCAGGTCCCGAACCGCGGCTTGGACGAACCCGTTGAAGTGCTCGTTGTCGGTCCGGACCACCGTGCCCGAGGCGTTCCAGGCCCGGTACTCGCTCTCCACCCGCCTCTCCGCCTGGTCGAGGGGCTGGCGCCGAGTCGTCTGGCCGGCGATCGAAGGCTCCACCGTCACCTCGATGCTCAACTTCTCCGAAGGGGCCAGCTTGAAATCCCACGAGGCGGTGGCCACGTCCCCACGGATCGACAAGTCGGTGGGCGGCGGGTCGAACCCGATCAGCGTCTCCCGGAACACCTCGTCCTGGCCGACGTAGCCGAACCTAAGCCCGGGCTTCCCCAGCTTGGGCGACAGGGCGTGGCCCCGCTCCTTGCGCTTGCTGACCCCCCGCACCTCGAAGGTGTCGGCGTAGTCGGCGGACATCGATATCGAAAGCTGTGACGAGATGGCGTCCATGCCGTAGTTCCGGAGGGATATCCGCTCGAACAGGCGGCCGGCCAGCAGGCGGAAACGCTGGACCGAAAGCGTCTGCTGCGGCACCTTCACCGCCCTTCCCTCGGTCAGGTTGGGGTTGGTGGAGTCGATGACCATGGCGTAGGCGAGCCCGGCGTTGGAGGACAGCAGAACCGGGCTCTTGCCCCCCACGGTCAGCCGGAACTCCGAAAGGAAGCGTGTGTCCTCGGTGTAGAGACCTTCGCCGGACACATAACCGGGAAGGATGTCGCCGCTCGGACGTGAGCAGAGGAACAGCGCTCCCTCCTTTATCACCAGCAGATCCTGGCGAGATTCGGCAAGAACGCCCGGAGCGCTCCTCAAACGAAGCGGGCCGGCACGGCCCAGGACGTCGAACTGTTCGCCACCGGGACTGGTGGTGGTGACGGGCGGCGTTGGGTTCTCTTCCGGTTCGTCCATGTTCAGGCGCCCCTGACTCGGATGCAATGGAAGATCGGAGTCCTGGATGACAGCTACCTCTCCATCATTACGCATAGCCATCGTCGCGCCGGCCTGGTTCGAGATCCCTCCGTGGCTTGCGGGGGCATCGGGTGGCTTGCGGGCGGCTCCCGCAATCCCGCCGGGCGAGCTGACCCTGGGTCAGACCTTTCTTCCCCGGCCGCGATCGGCGTGGAACCGGGCCGGGTCCCGGGGAAGGCCGTCGAACCCCCGCCACAAGAAGGCGAGGAGGTGGTCGACAATCCGCTCCCGTTCCGGCACCTTGCCCTCCGCCAGCCACCAGGAGGTGACGGACTCGACGCCGCCGAGCATTGCGTGGGCATACAGTGGAGCCCCCTCGGCGTGCAGTCCGGCGCCCTTCATGACGTCGGCGATCGCGGTGCTGAGCCCCCGGGCGATCGACTCACGCACCTCCCGGAGCCGGTCCGCCACGCCTGGGTCGAGCTCGGGCGACGAGTGGACCAGCAAGTGGAAGCCGGCGGTGTTCTCCTCGGCAAACTTGAGGTAAGCCCTCAGACCGTACTGCAGGCGCTTGCGCGGGTCGCTGGACGAGCCCATCGCCTCCCAGAGGGAGCGGAGCAGGGTGTTGATGTGGGCGTCGAGGACCGCCATGAAAATTTCGGCTTTGCCCCCGGGGAAGTGCCGGTATAGCATCGGCTTCGTCACGCCCGCCCTGCGAGCGAGCTGCTCCACCTCGGTCCTGCGGTAACCCTCGGTTCCGAACAGCTCTTCTGCCGCGGCAAGCAGGCGGCGGCGCCGTTCCTCCTTCGAAACCCTTCGTCTAGGATCGACCAAAGTTACCTCAGGTAACTCGTAACGTTTCGAATACTGACGTGTCTTTACCTTTGTGAGCGACAAATTGCCCAAGGCTGCGTCACGCCTACGCCGTCCCCAGGTAGCCTGGAAGGATTCGGCGTTCAAAGAAGTTTACTCCAGGTACGTTAAGCCCGTACACGCTTACGTCTTCAAGCGGGTGCGCAACCACCACGACGCCGAGGATCTGACCGCTCAGGTGTTTTCCCAGGCGCTAAAGCACCTGGACCCCCGGGAGCCGGGCGAGCCGGAGATCGCCGCCTGGCTGTTCACCTCCGCCCGCAACGCGAGCGCCAACCACGCGCGCACGCGCAAGTTCGTGGCGACGGTTTCTATCGAGGAGGTCGGCGAGCCGGCAGCCGACGATGCCGAGGACTCCGATTTGAGCCAGGCCTTGGTGGACGAGGAGCAGATCGCCCAGCTGCTGAGCGCGGTCCGCAAGCTCCCGGCCGAGCAGCGCCGGGCGATGATTCTCCGGTTCGTCGACGAGCTTCCCCACGCCGAGATCGCCCAGGCGCTCGGTCGGACCGAGGGGTCGGCCCGGGTACTGGTACATCGCACGCTGGCCTCGCTTAAGAAGGAGGTCTCGTGACCGCCTGGATGTTCCCCGGCCAGGGCTCCCAGCGCCCCGGTATGGCGCTGGACGTCGAGGGTGCCGCACAGCTGTTCGCGGCCTCCAAAGGCCGCATTCCCCGCCACCTCTACCGGACCTGCACCACCGACCCGCACCCGAGCTGGGCCCCGGAGAACCTGCAGCCGGCCCTGTTCCTCACCGAGGTGGCCATCGGGCGCAAGATGCTCGAGGTGGGGCTGCAGCCCCAGGCGGTGATCGGCCACAGCCTCGGAGAGTTTCCCGCCCTCGTGATCGCCGGCGTACTCGACTTCGACGAAGCGCTGCGTCTGGTCGTCGTTCGGGGCAAGGCCATGGCCTCGGTAGGACGGCGCAGCGGCGGCGGAATGGCGGCGGTGATCGGGCTGGACCCGGTGACGATCGGCCAGATCTGCAAGGAGGAGGGCAACGTCTGGATCTCGGCCTACAACTCCCCGCATCAGACGGTCATCGCCGGCAAGGACAAGGGACTCGCAGCAGCCGCCCGCCGGTGCATGGAGTGCGGAGCGGTCCGGGTGATCAAGATCCAGGTCCCGGTCGCCGCACACTGCCCGCTCATGCAGCCGGCCCGGGAGATCTTCGAAGAGGCGCTTGAAGACGTAACCATGGCCAAGCCGATCTGCCCGGTCTACTGCGACGCCGACGGCGCTCCCCACAGCGAGCCCGCCGAGATCAAGGCGCTGCTGGCCCAGGCGATCACCTCGCCGGTACGGTTCACCGACGCCATCCGACGCATGCGGGCGGACGGCTTTACAACTTTCGTCGAAGCGGGCCCGGGAACGGTACTCCGCAAGCTGGTTCACCAGATCGATGCCGGCGCCCAGCTGGCCGGCGTATCGAACGACGATGAAGCAACGTCTCTCGGGTTGTCTGCGAAGACCGGCCCGGAAGAGCTCACCTCAAGGAGGAATCCAATCTCAAACAACCAGCCCCAGCCGGCCGGAGCGTTCTCGTGATCGCCTGGACCGACTCGAACTCCGACATCACCCAGGGCGAAGCCCTGGTTCTCGACGAACGCCTGGTGCTCGCACCGTGCAGCGGGCGTTTCTGGCCGGCCATGACCCAGCCCTTCACCCGTGAGGGGG
>DATABX010000470.1:0-3505 GCA_036259335.1 Actinomycetota bacterium | reverse complement strand
GAAGGAGTGGACCTTCTGCCCGTAGAACGAACCGGCGTGCTCCACGCTGCCGTAGCCCCGCCAGTTGACGACCGTGGTGAACGGCCGCTCCGGCGGCTGTGCGGCGGCCGGCCACCGGGAGAGCACCACCGGAGGCAGAGTCGGAATCCACTTCCGCCCGCCGGTCGGCACCGGGCAGGCGGCGTCGCCGATCGACAGGCCGAGGGTGACGAACCGGTCGTGGCCCTGCAGGTCCCACAGCTGGGTGAACGCGGGGTCGACGTCCAGGTAGGCGCGCTTGGGGATCGTACCGAGGATCCGGGGGTCCTTGAGGGTGCCCGAGGTGTTGAGCAGGCAGTCGCACTCTCGGGCCACCCGCAGGAGCGCTTCGTAGGACAGCCCTGCGGTAGATGTCGTGCCGCCGGCCAGCAGGCTGGAATCGCCTTCGATCCCGAACTCGGAAACCAGCTCGTGAAAGTAGCGGGCGTTGCCGGATTCCTCCAGAGGCGCGCCGGCGGGCACCAGCTTTTCGGGCGACACCTCCTCCACCAGCACCACCCGGTGGCCCAGCTCCTTCAGTCCCAGCACCCACTGAAGCACCGACCAGGAGGCGCCCGCCTGCCCGGGGACCCCGGCGACCATGCCGCTGACCATCACCGTCATCGCCCCGACGCTCACGGTGCGACCCCCACGACCTCTGCCAGGGCGCCCGCCACCCTGCCGGCCTCGAAGGACTCCTCGGCCAGCTTACGGGCGGCCCGGCTGTGCCGGCCGTAGTCGGAGCGAACGGCCTCGACCGCAGCCGCCGCGTCGTCCAGCGTCCGGAAGGTGAGCAGCCCCTCCCCTGCGGGCAGCGGCATGCCGGTGTCCTGGACGATCACCGGCTTGGCGCTGGCGAGGTACCGCACGGTGCGGTCGCTGAACCAGCCGCTGCCGGTTTCGACGTAAATGCCCTGGGCCACCGAGAACTCGCCGTCGGAACCCTGGACGTACCCCCGGAACCCCTGCGGCCCCGGCGCCGCCGAGCCGGGGTCGACCAGGCGCCAGCCCGCCTCCGCCAGCAGGTCGCCGTCGGCGCCGTCCCCCGGCCCGATGCCGAGCGCCAGCTCCATCACCGGCTCGACCCGGCCGGGAAGGGCGGCCACCCGGCGCATCTCGTGGATCTTCAGGCCGTACCGGCCGCCGGCGTGCTCGACCCGGCCGTAGGGCCCCCGCAGGCTGCCCACCGTGGTCAGCCGGTCGCAGGCGTCCGACGGGCATGCCGGCCAGTCGGCCAGCACCACCGGCTGCCGGGTCGGGTGCCAGTGGAAGTCCCCGGTGGGGATCGGGCAGCCGGCCCGGCCGACGTTCTCGCCGATCGTGAAGTGGGAGGTGTGCCGCTCCAGCGCCGGCCCGAGCAGGCCCCGGGCGTGCCAGTACTGGGTGAAGCCGGGGTCGATGTCGAGGTACACGCGCCGGCGGAAGCGGCCGAGCAGGTCCGGGTCGGAGAGGTTGCCGCTGACGTTGACCAGCATCTCGGCCCCCGAGGCGATCTGCTGCATCTCGGCCGGATCGGTCCCCCACCGCTCGCCGCTCGAGGAGACCAGGCAGCACCGTTGCTCCAGGCCGAACTGCCGCATCACCTTGCCGAAGTAAGCCAGGTTCTCCGATCCGGCAAGCGACGATGGGCGGCCGCCCGCGTCGACCAGTGTCTCGCCCGCCACCTCTTCCACCAGGTAGACCTCGAACCCGAGCTGCTGGAAGGCACGGACCCAGCTCAGCCGGACCCACGCCTCTCCGCCGTTGTGCAGCTTGCCGGCCACCGCTCCGGCCACGACCACCGTCGCCACCTAAGCCGCCTTCCGCAGGGTCACCGGGACCCGGATCAGGTCCCGGTCGAGGGTCTGCCGGCAGTCCCGGTAGTTCAGGCGGGTGAAGTAGAGGTAGCCGGTTCGGCCGGTGACGTCGAAGTTGCGCGCCGGGCTCTCCGGGTCCAGCAGCGAAGGGTAGTTGACCGGGGCATCGTCCCCGCACTCGAAGGTCCACGGAAGTTCGGCCTCCATGATCAGCGTGCGGGGCGACCAGCTGACCAGATCCTTCGACGTGGACAGGTAGATGCCTGACACCTGCTCCTCCCGCGCCGCGTCCCAGCCCTGGTTGGGGCCGACCAGCAGGTACCGGTCGAGGTAGGTGTTGTAGGTGAGGCTGTGGCGCATGGTCCCGATCCGGTCCCGGGAGACCGGCCGGCAGAACTCGCCTTCGGGTTCTTCCCGGTACGGGTCGGCGAAGTCGACGGAGAAGCCCTCGCCGTCCCAGGCGCGCCAGGAGCCGGCGTCGAACGGGTCGCGGGTCCTCATGACACAGGTGCCGGTCCCGTGGTCGTCGCTCTGCAGGTGGAACATGGCGTAGAACCAGCCGTCGCCCCGGCCGGGCACGATGTTGCTGGCCGAGAACACCCCCTGGGGGCCGATGTCCGGGACGTAGCGCTCCGGGAGGGCGGCGACCAGGTGATCCGGCGGTTCGGCGTGGGCGAACGAGCGACCGCCGTCCTCGGAAACCGCCAGGGTTATGGAGTTGTACCAGCACCGCCGGTAGCTCTCCGACGGGCAGCGCCCGGCGTGCCGGTGCCCCTGGTACTCGTTGTGGACCAGCGCCGCCACCCGCCGGCCGTCGGGGGTGTAGAGCGAGGCGATCCACTCCCGGTCGTCGAACCGCTCCGGTCGGGGGTCGGCGTGCGACTCCATCACCACCGTGCAGTCGCGAGTCAAAGAGTCGAGGTTGGGGCCGGTCGCCCGCCGGGTGACGTGGTGGGACGCGAGCAGGTTGACCGTCCCTCCGGCGTCCCGGAAGGCCCGCGCCGGGGTGTCCGGCAGGTCCAGCCGGCCGCAAGCGTCGGTGCTGTAGTCGAAGACGGTCACCTCCTCACCCACGGTCGCCTCCACACCGGTGGGCGCCGGGCGGCGGAGCGTCGCCAGAGCGATCAGCACGGCGAGCAGAACCGCAGCCGCGATCGGGAGCCAGGTGGTGCGGCGGGTGCGGGCCATGCCGGTTCACGACACCCCCACGAGCGACGCCAGGCCGGCCAGGACCTTGCGCGAGTCGAAGTACTCCTCGGCGAGCATCCGGGCTCGGGCCGAGTGGGTGCGGTAGTCGCCGGTGATCCGGGCCGCCCCGTCCGCCGCTTCGGCGAGCGTGCCGAAGGTGACCAGGCCCTCGCCGGTCGGCAGGGAATCGGACAGGCCGGTCTCCTGCGCCAGCACCGGCTTGCCGCTGGCCAGAAAGCACACGCTGCGGTCGCTTATCCACCCGCTGCGGGTGCGCACGTACATCCCCTTGGCCACACCGATCTCGGCCATCGCCTCCTGGACGTAGCGGCGGTAGGTCCAGGGGTCCCCCGCGGCCTCCCGCGGGTCCTCGAGGCCCCAGCCCCCCTGGGTGAGCAACGTTCGGTCTGCCGCGTCCGCCGGGTCGATCTCCATCGCCAGCCGGAAGCGCCCCCCGGCCAGGCGGGGCAGGTCGGCGAACCGGCGGAACTCGTGGACTCGAA
>DATABX010000469.1:0-2617 GCA_036259335.1 Actinomycetota bacterium | reverse complement strand
GTTGCTGCAGAAGCGCTAGAGGATTCCCGGGACCCGGAGACTTCGACCAGACATTAGGGCTTTCGCCGGCGATTTCATTGCGACCGGCTTGCTCGACGGCTGTCGGAAGGGATTCAGACAGACCGTTCTGTCGCGAAATAGCTGTGCCCGATGGTACCGCGGTGTAAGCTGATCCCAACGAAGCCGGGTCTTCCCCACATAACCGCTTCCCTTTAAAGACTGGTCCCCGAGAGGCCAGAAAGGAGAGCTTCAAACTGAGCTGTTGCCACGTCGCCGCACCCGAGTCCAGGGGCGGCGCTTCTTTTTGAGCCCGAATCCGCTGCCCGAGGGCGTGCCCAACCTTCCCGCCGGAGGCTCCGACCAGACCGGTCGGGCCTGGGTGGTGCTCGACGAACTCGACGTGAAGCGGGCGCTGGTCCGCATGGCCCACGAGATCGTGGAGAGCAACCGGGGGATCGGCGAGCTGGTGCTGGTCGGCATCCACCGCCGGGGAGTTCCGCTGGCCTACCGCATCGGCAAGCGAATCGGTGAGATCGAGAAGACCGCGCCCCCAGTCGGCGAACTCGACATCTCGTTCTACCGGGACGACGTGGGCATCCGCAGACCCCAGGAGATCTCGCGTACCGACTTCCCCTTCGACGTGAACGACAAGACCGTGGTCCTGGTGGACGACGTGCTGTACACCGGGCGCACGGTCCGAGCAGCAATCGACGCACTGGTCGACTTCGGCCGTCCTCGCCTGGTTCGCCTGGCGGTGCTGGTCGACCGGGGCCACCGGGAGCTTCCCATACGGGCAGATTTCATCGGCAAGAACATCCCCACCTCCAAAGCGCAGGAGGTGGGGGTCTACGTGATGGAGACCGACGGGGTCGACTCAGTTGTGGTCTACGACCCCCGGGTACTCGGGGAGGGTACAGAAAGCTCATGATCAAGCACCTGCTGTCCATCGATCAGCTGAGCACCGACCAGATCGATCTCATCCTCAAAACCGCCGACTCCTTCGGTGAGGTCGGCACTCGCACCATCAAGAAGGTGCCGGCGCTGCGGGGGCGCACGGTGTGCATCCTGTTCTTCGAGCCCTCCACCCGGACCCGGCTGTCGTTCGAGCTGGCGGCCAAGCGGTTGTCGGCCGATGTGATCACCTTCACCGCCGACTCCAAGACCTCGGTTTCCAAGGGCGAGTCGTTCAAGGACACCGCCCTTACCCTGCAGGCGATGGGGCTCGACGCAATCGTCGTTCGCCACACCTCCGGCGGCACCGCCAAGCGGCTTTCGGAGTGGGTCGACGCCTCGGTGCTGAACGCCGGGGACGGGTCCAACGAGCACCCGACCCAGGCGCTGCTCGACCTCTACACGATCCGCCAGCGCTACGGCGCCATCGAGGGGCTGCGCATCGGGATCGTCGGCGACGTCGCCCACTCCCGGGTGGCCCGCTCGAACATCAAGGCGATGACCAAGATGGGGGCCCAGGTGACGGTAATCGGTCCCCCGACCCTGCTTCCGGTGACCGTCGGGAGCTGGGGAGTGGACGTCACGACCGACCTGGACGCGGTCCTGCCCAAACTGGATCTGGTGTACCTGCTCCGGGTGCAAAAGGAGCGCCAGGTGGAGCAGTTCTTCCCCAGCGTGCGGGAGTACTCGCACTTTTGGGGCCTGGACCGTCGCCGGGTGGGGCTGATGAAGCCGGAGGCCCTGGTCATGCACCCCGGGCCGATAAACCGGGGTGTCGAGATCGCCGGCGACCTGCCGGAGATGGAGCGGTTCATCGTCGCCGACCAGGTGACCAACGGGATCGCGGTCCGGGCGTCGCTGATGTACCTGATCCTGGGCGGCCCTCAGGAAGCACTCGTGGGCGGGGAGCGCAACTAGTGGCCGCCATCCTGTTTCGGGGCGGCCGGCTGATCGACCCGGCGGCCGGCGTCGACGCTCCCTCGGACGTGCTGGTTTCGGGTGGCCGGGTGGTCGAGGTCGGCGAGAACCTGTCGTCCAACGGCGCCGAGGTGATCGACATCGCCGGTGCGGTGATCTGCCCGGGATTCGTCGACCTGCATGTGCACCTGCGGGAGCCGGGGCGGGAGGACGAGGAGACGGTCGCCTCGGGGTCGGCGGCCGCCGCCCGCGGCGGCTTCACCGCAGTGGGCGCCATGCCCAACACCGACCCGGTGTGCGACAACGCCGCGGTGGCCGACAAGGTGGCTGCCGCCGCCCGGCTCTCGGGCCTGTGCGAGGTCATCCCGGCGGGCGCCCTGACCAAGGGCCTGGAGGGCCGCTACATCACGCCGGTGGGCGAGATGGTCACCTCCTCGGCCGGCGTCCGCATGTTCACCGACGACGGCAAGGGAGTCCAGGACTCCCGGATCCTGCGCCGGGCGATGGAGTACATCAAAGGTTTCGACGCGATCTGCGCCGAGCACTGCGACGACGCCGCCCTCTCCGAGGGCGGCCAGATGCACGAGGGTTACTACTCGGACCTTCTGGGATTGAAGGGCATGCCGTCGGCGGCCGAGGACATCGCCCTGGCCCGCGACCTGGTGCTTGCCCGGCTGACCGGCGTGCGGTTCCACGCCCTGCACGTCTCGACCGCCGGGTCGGTGGAGCTGATCCGCCAGGCAAAGGC
>DATABX010000468.1:0-9353 GCA_036259335.1 Actinomycetota bacterium | reverse complement strand
CTGGCGGTACCCACCATGCCCCGGGCGCTGCGCCAGGCGCATGCGCGGGCCGTCGCAGACCCGGCCGCCGGGACGACTCCTTAATTAGTCGTCCTGCTCGGCCGCCGGCGTGACGGTGGGGGTCGGCGACGGCGACGGGCTGGGGGACGGACTCGGCGACGGGCTCGGGGACGGGCTCGGCAGCGTCGGGACCGGTTTCGGCGGAGGGGGCGGCCGGGGCGGAGGGGGCGGCGGCACGAAGATGTCGGTCGGCAGAGGGGCCGGCGTGAACTCGGGCAGGGTCGGCTCGGGGATCGGCGTCAGCGGGTCGCAGCCGCCGTTGGGGCTCGCCACCGTTCCCTCCGGACAGGAGGCGGTAACCGCCGGCGCCGGAGACACTTCCTCCTGCGGATCGACGAAGCTGCTCTCCCTGGTCCCCCGCAGCGCCTCCCGCATGAACCCGCGCCAGATGGTCGCCGGAAACGAACCGCCGGTTACCCGGCGTCCGTGCACTGCGGTCATCTCCGGGATGTTGCCCGACCCGTCCGGGGGGAAGCCCATCCAGACCACCGCGGTCAGGTCGGGGGTGTAACCGGCGAACCAGGCATCCACGTGGTTCTGCGTCGTCCCGGTCTTTCCGGCGGCGGGGCGGCCGATCGACGCGCCCCGCCCGGTGCCGCTCGTGACGACGCCCTGGAGGACCTGGTTGATGGTGTCGGCGACGTCCTGGTTCACGCCCCGGGAGTGGTTGGGACCCCGCTCGACCAGAACGTCGCCTGCCGGGCCGGTTACCCGGGTCACCATCACCGGCTCCGGCCGCTGGCCGCGGTTGGCGAAAGTGGCAAACGCCCCGGCCATCTCCAGGGGGGTCACCGCGGTGGTTCCCAGCGTCAGGGCGCACCCCTCGTCGCGGGCGGGGATCTCGATGCCGAGCTGCCTGGCCGTCGACATGAACTCCTTCGGCGTCACCACCTCGGCCATCAGCTGGGCGTAGACCGTGTTGACCGAGTTGATCGTGGCCCGGGTCAGGTCGAGGGTGCCGTACCCCTCGCTGTCGAAGTTCGACACGGTCCACGGCTGGCCGTCGGCGTTGCGGCACAGGGGGTTGTCGATGGTGATCCGCGCCGGTCCCGGATACCGGGCGGTGATCTCCTCCCCCTCCTGCAGGTAGGAGGCCAGCGTTATCGGCTTGAACGCCGACCCGGCCTGCCGCCCCCCTCCCGAGTCCCCGACGTTGGCGGCAAAGTTGAACCCCAGTGCCCGCACCCGGTCCTGCACGTCCCGGCCCCCGACCATCGCCCGCACGTAGCCGTCGTTGTCCATCGCGATCAGTGCCACCTCCGGGTCATCCGGCCGGTTCATGGTCGAAGACACCGCACTCTCGGCCGCGTCCTGCATCTGCAGGTTCAGGCTGGTCTCGATCCGGAGCCCGCCTCCCAACAGCTCGCCGTCGGTGAACCCGTACTCCTCGGTGCGCAGAAGGCGCCGGACGTACTCCAGAAAGAAGCCGGCGCGAGGCGTGTCGAGCTGGGTGGGGCCCAGCTTGAACTGGGCGATGAGATCGACCGCTCGAGTCTGGTCGGCCTCGGCCTGGGTGAGGACGCCGGTGGCGACCATGTCGCCCAGCACCTCGTCGCGGATCCGAACCGCGTCCTCGGGATTTTCGTCGGGCTGGAACCGCTCGGGTGCCCGTATGGCGCCCGCCAGGAACGCCGACTCGTTCAGGGTGAGCTCCTTGGCCGGCTTCTTGAAGTAGGTCAACGCCGCCGCTTCGGCTCCGTAGGCGCCGCGGCCGAAGTAGATGGTGTTGAGGTAGAACTCGAGGATCTTGTCCTTGGAGTACCGGCCCTCGATGCGCCGGGCGAGGGCGATCTCACGCAGCTTGCGGCTGATGGTGCGCTCGGTCCCGACCCGGCCGTAGGCGTTGCGGGCGTACTGCTGGGTGATCGTCGACCCGCCCTGGGCCACCGAACCGGTCTGCACGTTGGTGAACAGGGCCCGCACCATTCCCCGGAAGCTGATTCCGTTGTGGGTGTAGAAGCTGCGGTCCTCGGTGGCGACCACCGCCTGCCGGAGCGGCTCGGCGATCTCCGACAGCGGGACGATCTTGCGCTTCTGTTGCCCCTTGAGGGTGCCGATGAGCTCGCCCTCGGCGTCGATGACCTCGGTCGCCGACCCTCCCGGCGCAGCGTCGGGCAGCGGGACGCGCACGCTGAACACGAAGATGAGCAGAGCCAGCAATCCCAGGACTCCGGCGCCGGCGACGCCCAGCACTATCCACCCCAGCCGAGTGGGTTGGCCTTCGGAGTAAAAGGCGGGAAATTTGGGGGCGGGTGTCTGCACTGCCTAGTAGATTACCCAGAGTGACGCCTGACCACACTGAGCAACGACCAGGAGCCGAAATAGATAGTGCCCCAAGAAACGGTCCGGCTCCCCGGCCGATGCGCCTAGCCCTTGCGGGCCCGGCCTCGCCGACCTGGGTACCTTCTGCCTCTTGGGGCAGAACGTACGATAAGCCCGCCCTGCAACCGGCGTCAAGGCCGGGATGAAGATTTGTTCGCGACCTGAAACGTTTCTTCGCGTACAGGAGCGCCCCTAAACTCGATGCAATGGGTCCGATGCGTGGCGGAGTTGCGAAGGGGGTGGCCTGCTTGCTGGTAGTGGTGCTGGCCGCCGCATGCTCCGGAGGCGGCGACTTCGACACCGGCGAGCGCGTGAACGAATCGGCATTCGCCGATTTCGGGATAACCCCCGACCCGGACACCGACCTCGCCGACGGGTCCCGGGTGCTGTTCTTCGGAGACTCGATCACCGCGGGAGGGGTCCAGGAGGGGGGCTACGTGCGCGTAGTGGAGGAGGCGCTGGAAGAGTTTTACCCCGACCGGGACATCGACGTCGCCGGGTCCGGCGTGGTTGGCGACAACGTCGGGGACCTCCGCCGGCGCGTTAAGCGGGATGTGCTGGACCGCCGGCCGACCCACGTGGTGATCTTCATCGGCGTCAACGACGTCGCCAGTCTCGGGCCGGGATCGGCGGCAGCGGCAGACGGTGAGCGCAGGTACGCCGAGGGCCTGACCGATCTGGCTACCCGAATCTCCGCCACCGGCGCCTCGGTGACGATCTGCACCCCGGGGCTGCTGGGCGAAGACCTGCAGGACGGCAGCCGCGACAACGACCTGCTGGAGCGCTACGCCGCAGCCGCCCGAAGGGTGGCCTCCGAGCTCGGCACCGGCCTCTGCGACGTGCGAGGTGACTTCTCCTCCTATCTGGCTGCCAACAACCCGGGCGGCGAGGACGAGGGCATCCTGACCGTGGACGGCATACACCTCACGCCCCGGGGCCACCGGCAGCTGGCCCGGACGATGGTGCGGGCGTTGCTGGCCGCTCCGGCCCCCACGGCGTCGATTCCGCCGCCGCCGAGCCCGACCGCCTCGCCGCGGCCCACCGTCCGGTCCACCCGAACAACCCGGCCGGCCACCCGAACGGCGGCCCCGCCGCCCGCCGCCACCAGCCCCCCGGAGCAGGCTCCTGCCGCCGACCCGGTTCCGTCTCCGGCGCCCTCGCCGGACGACGAGCCCACGGTCGCGCCGACCGACGACTCCCCGGTGGTCGACAGCGACGACAACCCCACACCGGTCGACACCGACGAGGACCCCACACCGGTCGAACCCGAAGACAGTCCTCCCCCCTCTCCCTAGGCCGGCGGGTTGCCGACCGGCGCGGGACCTTAGGATTGGCCGATGGCCGTGCCGGAGTGCCTGGTTGACCGCTACGAGCTGAGGGGTTTGCTCGGCCGGGGCGGCATGGGGCAGGTGTACGACGGCTGGGACCGGCGGCTGGACCGTCCGGTGGCGGTCAAGCTGCTCAGCCCCGAGATGGCCGCCGATGCCGGCGTTCGCCGCCGGTTCGAGGCCGAAGCGCAGGCGGCGGCCCGGCTGGTGCACCCGAAGGTGGTCGGCGTCTTCGACACCGGCGAGCACGAGGGCACGCCGTTCATCGTGATGGAGCGGCTTCCCGGGCGGACGCTCGCCGACGAGCTGGCCGCCGCCCCCTTGCCGCAGGACCGGGTGCGGGGCATTCTCCGCGACATGCTCGAAGCCCTGGACTGCGCCCACCGGGCGGGCATCCTGCATCGCGACATCAAGCCCTCCAACGTGCTGCTCACCGAAACCGGCACCGCCAAGGTGGCCGACTTCGGAATCGCCAAGACCGCCGGCCGCAACCTGACCCAGACCGGGCAGTTCGTCGGAACCGCCTCCTACCTCAGTCCGGAGCGGCTGAACGGCCTGCCCGCCGGGCCGGAGAGCGACCTCTACTCAGTGGGCGTGGTGGGCTTCGAGGCCCTGAGCGGCGAGAAGCCGTTCAAAGCCGACACCCCGCTGGGGCTGGTCCGGGCGATCGCGGACGACCCGATGCCTTCCGTCAGGGCGAAGGTCCCGGAGGTCGACGAGGGCCTCGCGCGGGCGATCGACACAGCAACCCGGCGGGACCCTAAAGAACGCTTCCAGTCGGCGGCCCAGATGCTCGCAGCTCTCGGCTTGCCCGCCGGCGGTGAGGCTCCACCGGCGGGTCCGCTCACCCTTCAGTCGGCACCCGTGCCCGGCGACACCGAGGTGCTGGCCCCGACGGCTCCCGGGCCCGCCGGTCCCGCCCGCCGCAACGGCCGCTGGCTCGCCGGCGCCGCACTCCTGGTGCTGCTGGCACTGGCGTGGATGACGCTGGGCGGACGGGACCAGACGCCGCCCGCTGCGCCTCCGAGCCCGGGCCCCTCGCCGGGGGCCGGCGGCGAAGGCCGGGCGATCGGCGGAGTCACGGCAGTCGAGTTCCTCGGCGGCGGAACCCTGATCGTGGAGCAAACCGACGGGGAGGAGTCGGTATCGGTAACGGCGCCCGCCGACCTGCGACCGCACGTGCGCACCGACGTAGCGGCCGGCAGGTTGGTGATCGGCCTGGATCCCGGCTCGGCCCCGGGCGGGGTCGGCGCCATCGTCTACCGGGCGCAGGTCCGCCGGCTGACCGAGCTTCGAGCGACCGGCGGCGGGCAGATACGGGCCGGCAACCTCTCGGTCGACAACCTGACGGTGGAGATCCAGGGCTCGGCCGACGCCGAGCTATCCGGCGAAACCGGCCGGCTGGTGCTCTCCCTTCAGGGGTCGGGGAACTTCGACGGCCGCCGGCTGCTGGCCGGAGAGGTGACCGCCGAGCTGAACGGGAGTGGCGATGCGGTGGTGGCGGTGTCGGACCATCTGCGGGCGGAGCTCAGCGGATCCGGCAACCTGGAGTACCTCGGGGATCCGGAACTCACCCGGGAGGCCAGCGGCTCGGGTGAGGTTCGCAAGATCGGCTGATGGGCCTAGGCCGGGGCTTTGTCCGCCGGGGCCGCGGTCGACGCACCGGCGCCGGTCAAACCGGCCATCAACGCCTGGAGCGAGGTGAGCTCGGCCTGGAAGGCGGAACGGCCCTCGTCCGTGATCGAGACCCAGGTCCGGGGCCGCCTGCCTTCGAACACCTTCTCGAGGGCTACCAACCCCGCCTCCTGCAGCACCTGAAGGTGGCGGGAGAGGTTTCCGTCGCTCAGGCCGAGGGTCGACTTCAAGAAGTTGAAGTCGGCCCGGCGCACCTCGGAAAGCACGGCCAGCATCCCCAGGCGGGTCTTTTGATGGACGACCTCGTCGAGCTTTTGCGAGGGGTGGCTCATAGTGAGCGAACCTCGTGACGGCGGTTTACCAGACCGATCGCGAAGGTCACCACTCCGTAGGCGGCGTTGCCGGTGGTCGCGAGCGGATCCGGGTCCACGCCCGACAGCCACAGGGCGACGACAGCCGCCGCGAGAACCACCGCCGATATCGACAGGCTGAGACTGCCCGCCACCCTGCCGAACACCAAGTAGCCGGCGGCAATACACAGGAGCGGACCAAGCGTCGAGACCGCCGGAAGCTCGAGTGCGGCTCCTCCGAAGCCGGTTACGACACAGCCGATCAGAACCCCGAGCCCGGTCGCGAACCAGGGCATCGGGTTGGTCTCCACTCCGAGCCGGTGCTCCCTGCGCTGGTAGTGGATTGCGGTTGCAGCGCCGGCAACGGGTCCGGCTACCGCCCAGAAGATTCCCCCTGCCAGGCCGCCCGCCAGCCCGCTGATCAAAGCACCGGCAAGCATCAGGGCCCCGAAGAGCATGCAGGGAAAAGAGGAGTGCCTGAGCACGTTGTGGGTTCGGTTTCGAACCTGGTCGATCTCCCGAAGGGCTTCAGCTGGATTCTGCTGCATCCTTCACCTCCTTAAGCGTACGGAAAGTACTTTACGTTACAAAGTACTTTGGCGTCAAGAAGATGAGTCCAGCTCCGGGGTTCCTATTCGCTCTCGAAGCGCTGCTTGCGACGGGGCGCCCGCGCCTTGGCCGGCTTGGAATCGGTTTCACCTGCCGCGCCCGTCCGCGACACCGGTCCTTCCAGCCCGACCAGCAGCTTGCGCAGGAGCTCGGCCAGGGTGGCCCGCTCCTTCTCGCTCAGCACGGCCAGTGCCTCCTCGGATGTTTGGAGGTAAGCCCGAAGGGCGTTTTCCGCGACACCCTTGCCCTCCGGGGTCAGGCTGACGAGAACCGCCCTCCGGTCGTCCGGGTCGGGACGGCGCACGACCAGTCCGGCGTTGGCCAGCCGGTCCGCCTGCCCGGTCATACCGCCGGAGGTGAGCATGGCCGCCCGGGCGAGCTGCCCGGCCGGCAGTCCGCATCCGGACCGCCGAAGCGCCCCCAGCACCTCTAGATCGCGGCAGCTCACGCCCGAGTCGGTGAGGGCTTCGGTGGAGCGACGGTCGAGGTGGCGCGCGATCCGGTCCAGCCGGCTGGTGATCTCCAGTGCGGAGGTTTCGAGCTTGGGGACCTGGCGAGCCCAGGCCTCTACGGCGTCGTCAACGAAGTCGATGTCCATGACATCATTATAGGACTTATCTCTAGCTATTCAGAGACTTTAGATCGACTGTCTTAGTCGCTAACTATCGAGGGTAGCTTTCCTGGTGCTAGGCCCTGGGGTCCTCGGGCGCAGTCGGCAAGACTACGGTTGCCATACCCACCGCGTCGGCCGCCCACCGCCCTGGGTCGCTCTCGTAGGCGGGGCGCACGGTTCCGAATTTCTTGACCCGGTACCAAGCCCTCATCGCGCCGTCGGGCTGTCGGTTGAGCGTCGCGGCCATCGCTGCCTCCTTGCTTGCGAGTCCTGGCTCTGAGGACTTGTCGAGCGCGAAACACGAGGAAGAGCTGCGAGGAAGTGAGTAGATGTTGAGCAGTTTTGCGCTCCGGGAGTCTGTACCCGGATTGGCGAGATCTAAACCGGAGAATCAGTGAATTTTTTGGGTTTCCGGGAATGCTGGAGGTTGCCGTCCTATGGGTGGCGTGAGGCTCGCTGGGACGGGCCTCACGCCACCGGAGTTAATTGAAAGGTCGGTAGAAGGTGCCGGGTCGCAGGCTGGAGTTCTCTTCGTCCTCCCGATCCTCGTCCAGCTCGCCGTAGCCGACGACGAACGGGTCCACCGACTCCCGGCCGTCCTTGGTCTGGCCCTTGCGGCGAACCACGGCGTTTTGTTTGGCAAGCTGGCCCAGCGAGGTCCGCTTGCCCGGCTTCCGTGGCTTGTTCAAGCCGAAGGGGTCGTTCTCGTCGAATTCGTCTTCGATTTCTTCTTCTTCGGTGCCCATTTACAGTCCTTCCCGGTCCACCCATCGGCGGCCCTGTTTAGATATTAATCAGGCGGCGGAATTAGGCGGTTGCACGGGAGGATGCGGAGGCCTCAAGCCCTGGTACGGCGCCTGCCCCCGTCGGCAACCAGATTGGCCGACTCGTCGGCCAGCTCTGCCCTCGTTTCGACGGAGACCGCGTCGCCGTCCTCCACCCGTCCGCTGATCGTAAGATCGATGTCCTCGTCGGCCGGCGCTGTGCACCGCACCGCGACAACCGGACGGTAGGCGTCGTCCACCAGAACCCGGAAGTCGGCGGCGTCGACGGTCGAGCAGTCGAGCCGCTCGCTGAACCCGGCTCTGACGGTCGAGGAACCGGGCCGGGCCGCCACCGATTTCAGGACCGGCGCCTCCAGGTCGTTCGCCAACTTAAGGACGACCGGCTCCGACATGGTCTCCCCGCCGTCCCCCGCACGAACCGACAGCGTATGGATTCCCGTCAGCACGGTCTGGTCGAGCTCGACCGTGAACGTGACCTCACCGGACCGGCGGCACCCGCGGCAGCTGACCCGGTCGTCGGTGAACGCACCTGAGTCGAGGCTGGCCTCCAGCGTCTCGACCACGCCGTCAGGGTCGGAGGCGGTTCCCTCAACGACGATCTTCTGGCGAGGCGGCCGGGGCTCGTAGAAGTCGGCGGCCGGACGGGTCAGCTTCACCACCGGAGCCGTGTTAACGGCGACGGCCGAGCCGGACGATGTCTCGACCGGGTTCCCGGCGGCGTCGGTGAGCCCGGGAGCACGGCGGGAGGCAGGCCGCACCGTGACATCGACCCGTTCGCCGCCCGCAGGCGCCCGGCTCAGCTCGAGGCGGGCAGTGGATCCCTCACACACCGCCGACGCCACCCCGGTCCGCCGGCCGTCGATCCTCGCCCGGAATTGAGCCGCCGGGTTACCGGCACACGCGAGGTCCTCGCTGAAGCGCAGCTCGACCGTGGCGCTTCCCCCTACCGCCGTGACCTCGCCGAGTGACGGTCGCGTCGAGTCGACCATCACCGCAACCGAGCGCGGTGCGGACGGGTCTCCCGCGTTGTCCTCCGAGCGGAACACCAAGGTGTGCTCCCCGTGAGCCAGCTCGGTCCTCGGCTCGAAGCTCCATCCAGCTTCCCCCGGACGCCCGCAACCGGTGCAGTCGACGCCGGCCGACGAGAACGAGCTCCCATCGACCGAAACCTCGATGCCCTCCACCACTCCATCGGGGTCGACTGCGGTTCCTGCGTAACTGACGCGGGCGGCGGCGACCGGATCGTCGGAAGTGCCCGCAAGCAGCAGTGCGGGGGCGGTGTTTGCCGCCTCCACCGAGCGGGTTTCGGCCGCCGGCGGGTTGCCCGCGACGTCGGCCGGAGCGCCGGATCGATCCCTGACGGTTAGCGAGACCCGATCTCCTCCCCGCACCGGCTCGGCAAGGTGCAGATGGAGCACCTCGGAAGCCATGCCGGCACAGCCGATCCCGACGACCTGCGCCCGACGGCCCTGCAGCTCGGCGTCGAACCCGGAGGGCCCGAGCCCATCACATGAAACCGACTCGCTGAACAGCACCTCCACCGTGGGGTTGCCCCCGGTGGAGGCGATCACCTCGAGCTTCGGGGCCACCGCGTCGACGGTAAAGCTTCGAGTAAGTTGCTTGGACGCTTCGCCCGCGTTGTCCTCGGAGC
>DATABX010000467.1:0-1980 GCA_036259335.1 Actinomycetota bacterium | reverse complement strand
CGAGGCCGACAGCGGGGTGGCCGGTGCCCCGTAGCCTGCTGGTTCGCCTGCTGGCGGTCTCGCTGACCGTGGCGGGATGCGCGATTGCCGCCACCGCGTGGCTCACCTACCGGACCACGAGCGACCACCTGCAGAACGAGGTGGATCGCGTCCTGGAAACCGACGCGGCCATCTACCAGGAGCTCGAGGACTACGCCCGCCGGCACCCGACATGGGACTCCGCCGGTCCGTTCGTCTCCCGGCTGAGCAACCGGACCGGCCGCCGAATTGCCCTGACCACCCCCGGCGGCACGCTGATCGCCGACTCGGCCGCCCCGGACGCCGGGCTGCCGCCGGCGCCCGCCGCGTTGATCGACGTGGCCTCCGGACCGGCGGACCCCCAACTGCCCCCGGCGCAACCCGCGCCGGCCCCGGCCGGTGAGCCGGTCCAGACGAGCTCCCGGGACCTCGAGTTCAACGGCGTCCTCCTCGACGCCCTCACGGCCTGCCTGACCCGGGCCGGCGTCCCGCACCGGGTGCGCGGGCTCGCCGGCGAGCTGCGAACGGTGGAGATCGGCGACCCGAGCGATGTCGACGCCTACAACGACTGCGAGGGGCAGGCGCTCGGCGAGGCGCGTGAGCGGACGACCGCCGACCCCGCCCTGCTCTACCTGGGCACCGCCGCGGGCCGCTTCGATCCGGTATCGGCGGCGGTTGACGGCAGGACGATCGCGACGATCCTCGTTGTGGCCGCGCTGAGCCTCGGCGTCACCGTCGCTGCCGGGCTCCGGCTTCTCCGCCCGGTCCGGGCCCTCACCCGGGCGGCCCGGCGCATGGAGTCCGGCGACACCAGCGCCCGGGTGACCGTGAAGGGAACCGACGAGATCGCCGGGCTGGCTAGCGCCTTCAACGCCATGGCCGACGCCGCGGAGCGCACCGAACGCGCCCGCCGGGCCATGGTCAACGACGTGGCGCACGAGTTGAGGAACCCGCTGGCCAACATCCGGGGCCACCTGGAGGCAGCCCAGGACGGGATACTCTCCCTCGACGGAGCACTCGTGGAGTCCCTGCTCGAGGAGGCCGGGATCCTCGAACGGATCACCGCCGATCTGAGAGACCTGGCCCTCGCCGATGCCGGCCGCCTGCAGCTGCACCTCGAGCACGTCGACCTCAACGACATCGCCGACCAGGTCCTGAACGCCTCACGGGCCCGCGCCAACGCCTCCGGGGTCACCCTGGCGTTGGAAAGCAGCTCGCCCGCCGTCGTCCTGGCCGACCCGACACGGATCCGCCAGGCTCTCGGAAACCTCGTCGACAACGCCCTGCGCTACACGCCGCCGGGCGGGAGGGTACAGATCGTCGTGGCCTCGGACGAAACGCGGGCGTCGGTCACCGTCGTCGATACCGGCACCGGGATCGAACCCGAGGACCTCCCCCACCTGTTCGACCGCTTCTACCGCGCCGACCCCTCCCGGAGCCGGCACACCGGGGGCAGCGGGCTGGGCCTCGCGATCGCCAAGCACCTGGTGGAAGCCCACGAAGGCCGGATCGATGCGAAGAGCGAGGTAGGCCGCGGCTCGAGGTTCACCATCGAGCTTCCCGGCAACGGCCCTGCCTCCGGCCATCCCAGACACGATCCTCCGGTTGCGGCGCGAACGGAGGCACCGTAAATGGTGCTGCTATCCTGGCCGTATGCCGCCCGGGGAATCCGCCGATCTCCCAGCGGTTCTTGCCGCCGCCGGCGACCCGGAGATTGCCGCCCTTGAAGCCCGCCTTCGCAAGGCGCAGCTGGCGGCCGACGTTTCTGCGCTCGACCTGCTGATCTCCGACGACCTTCTTTTCACCGGCCCCGACGGCGCCCTTGCGACCAAAGAACAGGACCTGGCGGCACATCGCTCCGGCTCGGTGCGGATTCGCGAGCACGAACCGGCCGAGCTGCGTGTCCGGCGCATCGCCCCCGATGCGGCAATCGTCTCTCTTCTAACCCGGCTCACGGTCGAG
>DATABX010000466.1:0-7673 GCA_036259335.1 Actinomycetota bacterium | reverse complement strand
TTGCGGGCGATGGCCGCCGCCCGCTCCTCGGGAGCGAGCCTTCCGATCTCCTTTTGGGCCCGGTTGAGCTCGGCCCGCCGGTTGTCGACATCGGTGATGAGCTGGCCGTGCCGCCGGTCCAGGTCGATCAGGGCATCGAGGTCCACCCCGAATCTCCTGTGGGCAGGCAGGACGCCGAGCTGCGCCGGGTCGGCGCTTCCCGCGAGATGGACTTTGCTCCGGCCGACCACCTGACCCTCGGTGAGGGACTGGACATCATCGACGTCAAGCGGGCGGCCAAGGTGTCGGGGTCCCGGTTCGCCTTCCTGAAGGGCAAGGGGGCCCTGCTCGAGCTGGCGCTCGTGCGCTACGTGCTGGACCGGCTGATGGCCGAGGGCTTCGTGCCGGTCATCCCGCCGGTGCTGGTCCGGGAGGAGGCGATGTACGGCACCGGCTTCTTCCCCACCGACGAGGCGCAGGTCTACAAGACCGCCGACGACGACCTGTACCTGGCGGGAACCTCGGAGGTCCCCATCGCCTCGATGCACTCCGGCGAGATTTTCGCCGCCAGGCAGCTGCCTCTCCGCTACGCCGGCATATCGACCTGCTTCCGCCGGGAGGCCGGCACCTACGGCAAGGACACCCGGGGAATCATCCGGGTCCACCAGTTCGACAAGGTCGAGATGTTCTCGTTCTGCCGTCCCGAGGAGTCCGACGCCGAGCACGGACGGCTGCTGGGCTTGGAGGAGGCGATCTTCCAGGGCCTGGAGATCCCCTACCGGGTGCTGGACATCGCCGCCGGCGAGCTGGCCGCCCCGAACTACCGCAAGTTCGACATCGAGGCCTGGCTCCCGGGCGCAGACCGCTGGCTCGAGGTCACCTCCTGCTCCAACGACTGGGACTTTCAGGCCCGGCGTCTGGGCGTGAGATTCAAAGAGGGGGATTCGGGGACCGAGCTGGTCCACACCCTGAACGGCACCGCGGTGGCCATCGGCCGGGCGATAGTTGCGCTGCTGGAGAACCATCAGCAGGCCGATGGTTCGGTGGCGATTCCCGACGCGCTTCGCCCCTACACCGGTTGGGAGGCAATAGCTCCGGAAGTCTGAGCGGTGGAGGTGGGATTCGAACCCACGGAGCCTTTCAGCTCACACGCTTTCAAGGCGCGCCCGTTCGGCCGCTTCGGTACTCCACCGCCCTCTATTAAACCGCCCCACAGGTACGGCCGGCTCCGGGAGGGGTCCGACTGTGGCAAAATCGGTGTGGAGGCATCGCCTAGTCCGGTCTATGGCGCGGGATTGCTAATCCCGTTGGGGGGCAACCCCCTCGCGAGTTCAAATCTCGCTGCCTCCGCTTGCGCCCTTAGCTCAGTGGATTAGAGCGCGTCGCTACGGACGACGAGGTCGGGGGTTCGAATCCCTCAGGGCGCGCGGTTCTCCCTGGCGCTAGTTCTGCCGGGAGTCATCCGATCCGATCACCCACATCGCCAGTCGTGCGACGGGTCCGCGGCCGGACTTGGTCCCGAGCTTCACGACGAGCGCCAGCGCCAGGGTCGTGCCGACTCCGGCGAGCAGGCGAATCCACCACTCACCCTTCAGGCCGAAGCCGACGGTTGCTCCGACGCTCAGCAACACGCCGAGCAAGGTGATCCCTCCGGTAGTGAGGCTGAGGCTCTGCGAGTTACGGTCGTCGGTCAACTGCTTCTCCTGTCCGCTATCCCGGGAAAGCCGATCCGAAATGCGGGTTGGTGCACTGCTGGCCAGCGAGCGACGGGCGCCTCAGCAGCTCAGGTCCTGTCGGCACGACGACAATCTGGCGATCGAGGCGACAGCCCGCGCCTAAGGTGGGGGCTGAGAGGAAGGATGACCAGGATGGCGTCAAGCGACAACGAATCTAGGCGACACTCGGACTCTCCTTACGGCAAGGTCCCGATCACCATAACAAGATCGAGAGCCGGCAAGACCGTCAAGCTGGTGGTGGCGGGCGAGCTGGACAGCACGTCGGCCGCGATGCTTGATCGCTTCATCCGACGCGAAGAACTGGCAGAACCGACCCTGATACGGGTGGATCTGCAGCACACATCCTTCATGGATGCCGCGGGTGTGCGTTCGCTGGTGGCCGCCGCCCGTCGTGCGGGCGCCGGTTCCTGGCGGCTCCGAGTGGTCAACGCCCGGGGTATGGTGCGCAAGGTCTGCGACATCACCCAGTTGGACGCGATGATCGATCACTGGCAGTCGTCGGGCGACCGGCATCGCGCCGGCGAACGGCGCCGCCGTGACTCGATGACTCGCCATGCCGCAGCCTTCCCCGGCTGACTCGACCCAAACGGCCCGGGCTTAGGGCGGTACAAGCCGGGACTTCCGGCGCGGCAGAAGCCTTGTGGGCCGGCGATGTCGGTGGGCCGGCGATGTCGGCGCTTCGCCGGTTGCGGCAGAGCCGGTCGGTAGACTTGCCAGGGTTCGTCGGCGTCTGTGATTAGCCTATGAACCACCACGCGTTATTGCGCTCAATAGCAGAGTGGGGCGGCTCGATCCTTCGTATTCCAGGCAGGCTGGCCAAGACGGTGCCCCCCATCGCGCGGGGGATGGCCAAGAGCTGGCGGGACGACCGCATTCCGGGCCTGGCCGCCGAGATCGCCTTCTTCACCGTTCTGGCGATGGTCCCCGGTCTCTTGGCGGTCATCGCCGCGCTGGGCTCGCTGGAGTTTGTGTTGGGAAACGAGCTGGCACGGGAGGCGGAGGAGAGAATCGTCTCCTTTCTGGCGGCGGTGCTGACCGAGCGAGCCGACCAGACCCTGCGGGCGGTGGAGGAGATCTTCAGCCGCGACAACTCCGGACTCGTCAGCTTCGCCACGGTGGCGGCCCTCTGGGCGATGTCCCGTTCTCTAATGGGTACCATCCGGGCCCTCGATGTGGCCTTCGACCTTCCCCGGCAGGATTCCTGGTTCAAGACCCGGATCAAGGCGCTGTTGCTCGCTCTGGGAACCGTCGTGATCCTCGCCCTGTTACTGGCCGTGGTCATAGTCGGTCCGCTGCTCGGTCTGGGACGGGCGCTTGCCGAGTTCGCAGGAACGCCGGCGCAGGCGACCGAGCTCTTTCTGCTGATCCGCTACCCGCTGGCGTTCGTGCTTCTCATGGTCTGGGCGCAGATGATCTATCAGTTCGGCCCCAACCACGACTGGCCGTGGAGGTGGAACGCCCCCGGCGCGGCACTCGCAGCCCTGTTGTGGCTGCTGTTCTCGGTCGCCTTCACCCTGTACCTCGATATCGCAGGCACCGCCAACCCGGTGTTCGGCCTGTTGGGCGGAGTGTTGATCCTTTTGGTCTGGCTGTACCTGCTCAGCCTGTCGCTTCTGGCTGGTGCGGAGCTGAACGCCGAGATAGCCGACCTCAAGGGCCGTCCGCGCGCCACGACGACCTCTCAAGGACCCAGGGCGCCGGGATGGTGGAGCCGGGAGTTCGAGCGCTTCCGGAAGATTTTCGTCGACCCTGCGCCAACCCCCAACACCGAACAGCCGGCATCGAAGCAGACCACCCCATGAGACCTCCGGCCGAGCGGGCCACCCGGGGGAGTGATTTCGGGACCAGGTGCTAGGCGGCAGGATCGGGGGGAGAGCTGCCGCCCTCGGCGGTGCTCCGCGGGCTTGTAAGGCCCTCTTTTCCGGCAACCTCGATTCGCGCTCTGCGGAGTGCCGTGAAGCTGGAGGCGATGGATGCTGCGACCGGTACCGCGAGGACTGCCCCGATCGCTCCGGCAACGACCACCCCGGTGGTCAACGCCGTCAACACCGCGACCGGGTGCAGGTTGACCGCTTTGGAGAAGACCAAGGGGGCCACCAGGTCGCCCTCCAGCTGCTGAACGACCAGCACCACCCCGGCAAGGATCAAGGCATCCGCGACGCCCTGCGACACAAGAGCGACGAGAACCGCCGCCACCCCAGCCAGGACTGCACCGACCAGTGGGAAGAACGCACCGAGGAAGGTCAGCACCATCAGCGGAACGACCAGCGGTACGTCGAGTATGAGCAGAGCCAGCCCGACCGCCACTCCGTTCACCGCCCCAATGATCACCACGCCGCGGACATAGGAGGTCAACGTCGACCAGACGATCGGTCCTACGGTTCGAAGCTGGCGGCCAAGCCTCGGAGGAAGCGGCCTGAGGACGGCACCCGCCAGGATGTCGCCGTCTTTTACGAAGAAGAACAGCAGGGTCAAAGTGAGCAATATTCCGGCGACGGCTTCGATGGCCATCGAAGCACCCGCCACCAGGCCGCTCAGAATTTCGGACGAATTCCTCGTCAGTTGTTCCCGCAGGCGGGCCTCCACCCGTGCGGACTCAGTTTGAAGGTCCGGCAGCCGGTCTGAGATCCAGTCCTGCGCCCGCTCGATGGCTTGGGCAAGGGCAGGCCCCAGCTGGTCGAACTGGTCTATCAGCCCGGGGCCGGCGGTTCTTGCCAGCAAGTAGAGCAACAGGGAGGGCACCAGGAAAACTACGAGGGTGGCCGGAAGGCGGGGAAGTCCCTTTGCGCGCAACAAGCGATAGGGCGGAACCAGCACGGTCGCCATGATCAGCGCGGCAACGCAAGGAATGAGGATCAGCCGCAGCTTCGCTACGAGCCACAGCACCCCGGCCAGAGCGACGCAGAGAAGCAGCCACCTCCAGGCGTACTGGGCTGCGGCATCAAGCCAGTCGGGCACGGAACCACGCGGCCGCCGGCCGCTCGCAACGTCGCCGGCTTCGCCCGCCCCGGAGAGATTTGCCGCTCCGGTAGCTGCCGGCGTTGCAGAGCCGTCCCGGGACCCCAAAGTGGATTTCTGCTGCGGTGGCATCTGGCTAATCTTTCCCGTTCCGCCCGTTGCCAACCTGCGGCGCGGCTATCGCCGTGACATCGACGCGCCGCGCCTACTCGGTTGGGCACCGGCCCGCATCCACGTCGGACCAGGGTTGATTGGTGGCCGGAGCAGGCAGATAAGCTCAAGGGCATGGACCCGCAAATGCAAGCCGATGTCCGTTTCATGCGAATCGCGCTGGAGCAGGCGCATCTGGCCTTGGAGCACCACGACGTGCCGGTCGGCGCCGTGGCCGTGCTCGCCGGCGAGGTGCTGTCCTCAGCGCACAACGAACGCGAGCTTCGGGGCGATCCGACGGCCCACGCCGAGATCCTGGCCCTGCGGTCGGCGGCCGACAAGCTGGGACGGTGGCGGCTGTCCGAGGTCACGGTCTACTCGACGGTCGAGCCCTGCCCGATGTGCGCCGGTGCCCTGGTGGCCGCCCGGGTGAAGCGGGTGGTCTATGGAGCACCCGACGTGCTGGGAGGCGCGGCCTGGTCGATTTACAACATCGTGCAGGACCCCCGGCTGATGCACCAGTGCGAGCTCACCTCCGGCGTGCTGCGGGATGAGTGCGCCGAGGTCGTCCAGGGGTTCTTCGCGCATAAGCGGCGGCCGGCGGGATTGATGTAGACGGACGCGCCGCCGCCCGCGGCGACTGCTCGCCGGGTTCCTATAATTGATCCCGGTGGAGTACCAAAGCGGCCGAACGGGCGCGCCTCGAAAGCGCGTGAGCTGAAAGGCTCCGTGGGTTCAAATCCCACCTCCACCGCTCAGGAAGAGGAGCTCACCGCGAGCTGCGCGGCTTGTCGGAGAACGGACCGCGGCGGGCAGCCCGTCCTCCGACATCCGGTTTAACGTTCGGCCTGCAGGTTCACCCGCTCGGCAGTGTTGAAGTTGCCCTTGCCCCTCTTGCCGTTGACCGGCGCTGTGCTCTGCGCGTAGCTGATCACCGCGTGGGCGACGGCGTCGGACATCTGGTCCAGCGCGGTGACGCTGAGGTTGGCGATCGTGTCGCACGCCAGGTGGTAGCAGGGATCGTAGGGCTGGCCCGCAACCCCTCCGTAAACCGCCTGCTGCGCCGGTGTCTTGATCCCCTCAGCCCCGGTGAACAGGCCTCCCGCCGGAATCCCGACCGCAATGAACGGGCCGTAGTCGGAGCGGCCGTCAAAGGCGGTCGGCTCGGCTTCGAGGCCCTGGGCGGCGAAGTAGTCGACGAACAGCTGCTCGATCTGGGCCGAGCCCGCCGGAGCCCCCCCGGCGGGCGGGGTGGTGTGCGAGGTGTCGCCGTCGTAGACAAACCTCACGAAGTTCGGTGAGCCGACCATATCGAAGTTGAGCATCAGGGCGATGTTCCCCCGCTCGGCCGGGCTGAGGCTGTTGACGTAGAAGGTCGAGCCGATCAGCCCCAGTTCCTCGGCGCCGAACCAGATGAACCGCACCTGGTTACGGGGCTTGACCTTGGACATCTCCTCGGCGATCTCGAGAATGGTGGCCGAGCCCGAGCCGTTGTCGTTGATTCCCGGCCCACGGCTGACGCTGTCGAGGTGAGCCCCCACGACGACCACGTTGTCCGCCGCCCCCTCCGGGGTCTCGGCGATGACGTTTACCGTCGTCCTCGTCTCCGCCACCGAGTCGACGCGCAGCCTGGCGTCCACGCCGGTCGGTCCGTTCTGGACGCCGTTTCGCAGGTTGTCGCCCACGGCGAAGGTGGTGCCGACCACCGGGAGGCTCCGCAGCGGCGGGCTGAGGGTTCCGTCGATGACTCCGGTCCGGCCCGGGTTGCCCTCGTTGAAGATGATGACGCCGCTGGCGCCGGCTGCCGCTGCGTTGTCCGCCTTGACCGAGAAGTTGCAGGTTCCCCGCTGGAGAAGGGCGATCGATCCCGCCGCGAAGCCGGCGAAGTCTGCGGCGTCACATCCGCTGGTGGAGGCGTTGTCGAAGGGGCTGGGAACCACCAGGTCGACCGCCCACACCCCGGCGGTCGTGTCGCCGGAGCCGGAGTAGGTCATCGAGTCGAAGTCGGTGCCGTCGGTGAAGCTTTGCCCCGGAGGGGTCAACCGCTCCAGGATCGGGGGCGACCCGTCTCCCACGAGCAGGAACTCGAACGGTTGCAGAGTCACGCGGTAGCCGGCGGCCTCCATCCGGCCGGCGACGTACTCGGCCGACTCGTCGTAGCCGGGGGTTCCGGCCAGTCGGGTTCCGCCGTTGGCGTCGGCGATCGCCTGGAACGCCTGCTGGTGCTCCAGCACGCCGGACACCGTGACGGCGGCTCTCAGCTTGGGCGAGCTGTTGTTGTTCGGAGCGGCCTGGACCGCCCCGGCCGGAACCAATCCGGTGAGCAGTGTAAGCAGACCTGCGATCAAGATGGTGCGTCTCATCTGAGTCCCCCTTAGCCTGGCTCTGGCGCATCAATTTTTCTACTTGGGAGCGCCCAAGGGAATAGGTAGTGTTGCCCAATCTTGGCTGGGCGGTATTTACTGCCCCGTGGCAGCCGGCGCGGGCCGCCGGTTCCACTACAATCGAGAGCGGAGGCGTCGCCTAGACCGGCCTATGGCGCCAGCTTGGAATGCTGGTTTGGGGGCAACCCCATCGCGAGTTCAAATCTCGCCGCCTCCGCCAATCGCATCTCCCCGGCGGCTTGCGGCGCCGCTCGGCTACACTGGATCTGTCGCGCTAGGTGGGCAGTCGGCGGTTGCCTGTAACTCCAAATCCGCCTTATGGGAGGCTGAATTCCCACCCTAGGCTCGAAAGCTCTCGGGGACGGTCCCGGTAAGCGGTGTTGACGGCTGGGTCCCGCGCGAGTGACCGGAGTGAACCAGGTCAGGTCGGGAACGAAGCAGCCTTAAGCTTCAAGGCACTGCGCCG
>DATABX010000465.1:0-2066 GCA_036259335.1 Actinomycetota bacterium | reverse complement strand
AGGCTACGCCGAGTACGCCGTCGCTCCCGAGGACTACGTCTACCGCTTACCCGACGTCTTCGACGACCACCACGCCGCTCCCCTGCTGTGCGCCGGCATCATCGGCTACCGGGCCCTTCGCCGGTCGAACCTGCCCCCGGGAGGCCGACTCGGGATCTACGGATTCGGGGGGTCCGCCCACCTGGCCGCCCAGGTGGCGATCGCTGAGGGGGCGACCGTCCACGTCGGCACCCGCTCGGAGGCGGCCCGGCGGCTGGCGCTGGACCTCGGCGCCGCTTCCGCGTCCGACGCCGCCACACCGCCCCCTGCCCCACTCGACGCCGCACTGCTCTTCGCGCCGTCGGGCGAGCTGATCCCGATGATCATGTCGGCGCTGGACCGCGGCGGGACGCTGGCGATCGCCGGAATCCACCTGACGCCTCCCGGACAGCTCGACTACCAGCGCCACCTGTTCTACGAACAGAAGATCACCACCGCCACCGCGAACACGCGCACCGACGGGGAGGAGTTCCTGGAGCTGGCCGGCCGAATCGGTCTCAGGGTCGAGGTGCAGAACTTCGCGCTGGAGGACGCGGATCGGGCGCTTCGGAGCTTGAAAGAGGGAAAGGTGCGGGGCGCTGCAGTGCTTCGGGCTTAGAAGCCCAGGCCGGTGTCCTCCACGAGGCGCCGCTTGTCCTCGGAGGAGACCTCCATCTCACCGGGGGTGATCAGGTAGATACGGCGGGAGAGCTTCTGCAGGTTGCCGTCCAGGCCGTAGACGAGGCCGCTGGCGAAGGCGACAACCCGGCGGGCAAGCTCGCTTTCGGCTTCCTCCAGGTTCACGATCACCGGCAGCCCGTTGCGCATCCGGTCGCCGATCTGCTGGGCGTCGCCGTAGGACTCGGGGCGGACGATGTGCACCTGGCCCATCGACCGGGGCGGGAACTGGTGGACCGACGCCATGGGCTCGGACTGGCGGGGGGCCTCACGGACCGGGCGCTGCTCGACCGGCTCACGCCGCTGCCGGGGCTCGCGCTCGGTGTACTCGTACGCCCGGGGGTCCTCGTAGGAGCGGGTGGGAGCCGGCTCGTAGCGGTCCTGGTCGTCGTACTGACGGGCGGGCCGGCGGCCGGAGGGCTCGCCGTAGGAGGCGATCTCTCCCTGAATGTCGTCCTCGACGAACCCGAGGTAGATCAGTGCATTCTTCAGAAAGCTCACGCTAATCAGCCCGTTTCTGTGTGGTCGGTGGTGTCACTATAACCTGCAGGTTGGGAAATCAAAGGCATAAATTTGTTATCCCGCGTCAACTATTTCAACACGCCCCGCCTTCAAAACGGCGGACCCCCGGGAGTTGACCGTCTCGAAGCCGTAGGCCGCCGCATGGCCGCCCTCCGCCCCCTCGCCCAGTTTCCAGGCCTTCGTTATCAGGGTCTGGCCGGGAAATACGGGACGGGAGAACTGGACCCGGACCAGCCGGACCCGCGTCGGGTCGCCGCCGGCCAGGTGTTCGACCAGCGCCTTGCAGGCAAACGCCATGGTGCACATCCCGTGCAGGATGACCCCGGGAAAACCGGCCTTCCTGGCGACCTCGGCGTCCAGGTGGATCGGGTTGTGATCACCCGAAGCGTCGGCGTATCGTGCGGGCTGGTCGTCTGCGACCTGCTCGGACGCTTCGAAAATCAGCTCGCCCGGCTTCACGACCACCGGCGCCGCCTTCACGGTCCCCGTGCGCCGGATGAACATGATGCTGCGGGCCTCGGCGGCGACCGCCCCGTCCTGGTTGGTGAGCGAGGTGGCCACGGTGAAGGTGTGGCCGGTGTCCGCCAGGTCGACCGACTCGAGCACCGTGGACACCTCGATTACGTCCCCCGCTTCGATGGGCGCCCGCAGGCGGTGCTCCTGCTCGGCGTGGACCAGCATGGTCATGTCGACGCCGAGCTCCGGGTCGTACATCACCTGGTTGAGCTGATCGATTCCCATTACGCAGGGAAATGCCGGTGGGGCCACTGGCGAGTCCCCGATGACCGCCGGGCTGGAGTCGTTGGTTGCTTCGGCGTACCGGCGGATCACGCCGGCGGTGACGTGGT
>DATABX010000464.1:0-2164 GCA_036259335.1 Actinomycetota bacterium | reverse complement strand
CGACGAGGGCAGGCCTGATCGAGACGACCTTCGCCGAGGAGACCGAGACCGACCTGTTCGGCGAGCAGGCCGTGCTGTGCGGCGGCCTCACCCGCCTAATCCAGACCGGCTGGGAGACCCTCGTCGAGGCCGGGTACCAGCCCGAGGTCGCCTACTTCGAGTGCCTCCACGAGGTGAAGCTGATGGTCGACCTGATCTACGAAGGCGGGCTGGCGAAGATGCGTCACTCCATCTCCGACACCGCCGAGTACGGCGACCTGACCCGCGGGCAGCGGGTGGTCACCGACGAGACCCGTGAGGCCATGGACAAGATCCTGGTTGACATCCAGTCCGGCAACTTCGCCAACGAGTGGGTGGCAGAGGCTGAGGCGGGCACACCCAACTTCCAGCGGATGCGGGACGAGGCGGCGGCTCACAAGATCGAGGCCGTCGGCAAAGAGCTGCGCTCCATGATGCCCTGGCTGCAGAAGAACTAGAACCTGATGACGTACAAGCGTTCCGTACTGTCCGAAGAACAACTGCTCTTACTCGCGCTTTGAAGGCTCGGGTCGCTGCTGGAAAGGTGCGACCCAGAGCCTCGCTTCACCTCAAAGCGAACACGAGAACAGACTAAGGAGTTCCGACAATGTCAGACCAGGTACGTATCTTCGACACCACGCTGCGCGACGGCGAGCAGTCTCCCGGCATCAATCTGTCCGGCAAGGAGAAGGTTGAAATCGCCCACCAACTGGCCGCTTTGGGTGTCGACGTCATCGAGGCGGGCTTCCCCATTAACTCGCAGTCCGAGTTCGAGGCCGTCAGATCCGTCGCACAAAACGTCAAGGGGCCGATCATCTGCGCCCTGGCCCGCATGCAGTTCGACGACATCGACCGGGCCTGGGAGTCCATCAAGGACGCCCAGAGGAACCGGATTCACGTCTTCATCGCCACTTCCTCCATCCACATGGAAAAGAAGCTGCACAAGACGCCGGAGCAGGTTTTCGACATCGCCGTCGCAGGCGTGGAGAGAGCTCGCGGCTACTGCCCGGACGTGGAGTTCAGCGCCGAGGACGCCACTCGTAGCGACCCGGAGTTCCTGGTCAAGATCTTCGATGCCGCCATCAGGGCCGGGGCAACCACCTGCAACGTGCCGGATACGGTCGGTTACGCCCTTCCGCACGAGTACGCCGACCTGTTCCGCTACCTGATCGACAACGTCGAGGGCGCCGGCGACGTGATCTGGTCCACCCACACGCACCAGGACCTGGGGCTGGCAGTGGCGAATGCCCTGGCCGGCGTCGGAGCCGGGGCTCGCCAGGTGGAAGGAGCGATGAACGCCATTGGCGAGCGGGCCGGCAACTGCTCGGTGGAGGAGGTCATCATGGCCATCCAGACCCGCGGTGCAAGCATGGGAGTGACCACCGGAGCCGACTCCAAACAGATCGTCCGCACCTCCCGCCTGGTCTCGGCGCTGACCGGCTACCAGGTGCCGCCGAACAAGGCGATCGTCGGAGCCAACGCCTTTGCACACGAGGCCGGCATTCACCAGCACGGGGTTCTGATGGACCGCACTACCTACGAGATCATGGACGCCACCTCGGTCGGCTGGGACTCCAACCGCATCGTCCTGGGCAAGCACTCGGGACGGCACGCTTTCGCCAAGACGCTGGCCGACATGGGTTACGACCTGAGCGGCGACGACCTCAACCGGGCCTGGGCGCGCTTTCGGGACCTGGTCGACCGCAAGATCGAGATGACCGAAGCCGATCTGCTGGCGATCGTGACGGACGAGATCTCCAGCGCGGCCGACGTCTACGTGCTGGAGGACCTGCAGGTCCGGGGCGGGACCCACGTCCACCCCACCGCCAAGGTGCGGATCCGGTCGGGCGAGGAGGTTTTTGTGGAGTCGGCAGAGGGCGACGGCATGATCGACGCCACCTGCGGCGCTATCCAGCGGGCGCTGGGCATCAACGCCAAGCTGCTCAGCTTCAAGGTGGGAGCCGTGACCGGAGGAACCGACGCGGTCGGTGAGATCTCCGTCCAGGTGAACGTCGACGGGGTGATCTACTCCGGAAAAGGCGTGTCCACCGACCGCGTCGGTTCCTCCGGTCACGGCTCCCACCTTGAAGCTGAGCAGCTTGGCGTTGATGCCCAGCGCCCGCTGGATAGCGCCGCAGGTGGCGTC
>DATABX010000463.1:0-1919 GCA_036259335.1 Actinomycetota bacterium | reverse complement strand
GACCGCCCGCACCCACGCCAGGCCGGTGGTCGCCAGCTCACCACTCGAGGCCTGAAGGGCGTTACCGGCGGCGGTGACGTCCGCAGTCAGGTCGTTGAGGGTCGCTTCGTTGTCCTCCACCAGGTCGGCGACAAGCGGCTCCTGGATCGCCACCGCAGCCGGTAACGCCCTTCAGGCCTCGAGTGGGGAGCTGGCGACCACCGGCCTGGCGTGGGTGCGGGCGGTCGACGGCGAAGCCGACGAGGACGCGGCCCTGGACGCGTTCGTCGACGCGGCGGAAGATTTCAGCACCGATGTCGCCAACTGGATCGACGTGGTCGACGACGTGGCCGAGGCCAGCGAGAACCTCGGGCTCAACTCGGCGGTTCTCACCTACCTCCAGGACATCTGCCCCGACACCGAGTAGACGCAAATTTCAAAAAGGGCCGCCCGGCCGGGCGGCCCTTTTTCTTGGCGGCTAGTCCGGCAGCCCGGCGATCTTCAGCCCGGCGCCCGGGTCGAGCTTGTAGCGGATGTTGATGCCGATCAGCAGCGCGGTCAGCGACTCCAGGATCCGGGCGGTCTCGATGGGGCCGCAGTCCACGAACCGGGCCCCCTGGATCTCCCCGACGAACCCCTTGGTCACCTCACGCGCTGCGGCGTCGCCGCAGACCAGGATGTCGCCGCCGAGCGGCGTGTCGAACTTGACCAGCTTGGCCCCCATCACGGTGTGGAAGCCGGAGGCCACGGGGTTGTCCTTGCCGAGCAGGCCCTTGGCCATCTGGGCGGCCGATCCCTCCCACACGCCGAGGAGACGGGTGGGCTTGCCGCCGATCTCGCTGGCCAGCGGCACGTTGCAGTCGAGTACGGTGGCGCCCTGCTTCAGCGAGGGCTTGATCGCCTTGTAGGTGTCGGCCAAACCCGGGAACGGAACCGTGACCGCCACCAGGTCGGCGTCTTTGACCGCGTCGGCGTTGGCCGCGCCGCTCACCTTGGCGTCCGGACCGAGCGCCTCCCGCGCTTCGCCGGCGATCCGCTCCGCCTTCTCGGCCGCCCGGCCGCCGATGACCACCTCGTGCCCGGCGTGGGCCGCCCGCAGCGCGATCCCGTACCCGATTCCTGCCGTACCGCCTACCACAGCAACTCGCATAGGACTCCTTGAATTCTCGTTGTCGGCGCCCGGACCCGGGCCTGGTGGCTGCCCATTCTAAGCGTGACCCTCCTTGGGGTTTCCCCGGGTTGGCCGAGCCGGAAAACCAGCGACGCCCGGAGCGAGCCCGGCGGCGTTGGTATATTGAGCCGAGTGGAGCCTCCCATCGATCCACCCGCATACCGGCGCACCTTCTACAAGGGCGGAAGCGGCATGTGGTCGTGGATGCTGCACCGCGGCAGCGGTCTGGCGGTCCTGGGCTTTTTGTTTCTCCACATCCTCGACACCTCCCTGGTGATGTTCGGCCCCGACGCCTACAACCGGATGGCCCGGATCTACGAGTCGGCGCTGTTCCGGCCGCTGGAGGTCCTGCTGATGTTCCTGGTGATCTTCCACGCCTTCAACGGCCTTCGGGTGATCGTCGTCGACCTGTGGACCCGCGGCGCCCGCTACCAGGCGCAGCTGAGCACCGCAGTGTGGGTGGTCACGCTGGCGCTGTTCCTGCCGTCGGCGTTCATCATGCTGAGGCCGATTTTCGAATGAGCGTCGCCGGCGCCTACAAGCACGTGCACCCGGACCTCAGGCCCTCGGGCTTCCAGGTGTGGTCCTGGTTCTTCATGCGGATCTCGGGCCTGGCCCTGGTGTTCCTGGTGCTCGGGCACATGCTGATCATGCACGTGCTGGACGGCGGGGTGGACCGCATCGACTACGACTTCGTCGCCCAGCGTTGGGCCGGCTTCTTCTGGCGGACCTACGACTGGCTGCTGCTGGCTCTGGCGATGCTCCACGG
>DATABX010000462.1:0-14873 GCA_036259335.1 Actinomycetota bacterium | reverse complement strand
GCCGAGTTCTTCGGCGACCACCTCCGGGGAGAGATCGTGCATGTCGACCGGTTCGGCAACCTGCAGACCAGCCTGGGCCGGGCCGAAGCGGAACTGCTGGAGTTGTCGCCGGGCGATCGACTGGAGATCCGGGTCGGAGGGACCGCGTTGAAGGCGGTGTTCCGGCAGTCCTACGCCTTTGGAGTTCCGGGAGAGCTCGAGGTGGTCGAGGATTCGCACGGCAGCCTGGCGATCTCGGTCAACCTCGGCCGCGCGGCCGGGCGGTTCCCGGAAGCCGCCGCAGGCACCCAGGTCCTGCTGGGTCGGGAAGGTTTCGCGGTGGAGGGCGGTGCCGGGCGGGCCGGCTAGCGGGGAACGCTGCTGATCTGCATCACCGATAGCATGCCCATCACCAGGATCGCGACGAGCAGGATGGCTACGGCGACAACCGTTCTACGTCTCACCCAAGCAGGATATCGTGTCCGGACAGGTTCGGGTTGACGTCGGGAGGCTTGGCTCATGGATGTCTTTCTCTACACGATCATCGTCGGCGGCATCGCCGGCTGGCTGGCCAGCATCGTCACCGGGACCAACGAACGGATGGGGTGTCTGTTGAACATCGTGGTTGGGATCGTCGGAGGGGTGATCGGCGCGTGGGTGTTCCAGCGGACCGGGATGCAGATGCCGGGTGGCAACTGGGTGGGCCCGATAGTCGTCGCCTTCGTGGGGGCGGTGTTGCTGTTGGGAGTGGTGCGGCTGCTTACCGGGCGGAGGTAGCGGCTACCTGCCGAGCTGGAGGCAGAGCTCGCAGATGGCCCGCTCCAGCGTCTCCAGACCCTCGGCCTTGCCGACGCAGAGAGCGACTCCGGCGTTGGCCGCCTCCTGCTTGAGCGCTTTGTCCACGTAGGCGGTGTAGAGGATGATGTTCTGGTCCGGGTGCTCGGACAGTATCCGGCGGGAGGCCTCGAGCCCGTTCATCCCGGCCATGGCGTGGTCGATGACCATCACACTGGGGCGGTGCTCGGCTGCAAGCTCCACCGCCTGAGCGCCGCTCGCCCCCTGGCCGACGATGTTGAACCCGTCGAGGGTGAGCAGTGATACGAGCATGTCGAGCACGTGCTTGGTGTCGTCGACCACCACGACGTCTATCGCCAACTTGTTCCTCTCGGTTCGCCGCCCGGCGGCGTCGACAATCAACGGGTCCTCCATTTCACATTACTTGAAGATTGGCAGTTAGGGTGTAGTGGTGATGGCTCTTCTTCCGCTGGCTGCGGCACTGGTGAGCGGCGCATTTTCGGTCTCCCTTATCCGTCAATTCCTGTCGAGGCGCGGTCCGCACCAGCTCGCCTGGGGCGTGGCGCTGGCGACCTTCGCCCTCGCCTCGCTGTTTGCGGCCGTGGGGGTGCTCGACGGCTGGTCGGCGCCGGTGTTCCGTGCCTACTACTTGTTCGGCGCCCTGGTTAACGTCCCGATACTTGCCTTGGGTACCGTCTACCTGTACTTTCCCCGCCGGGTCGGCCACGCCGGCGCGGCGCTGGTGGCCGCCGCGTCGATATACGCCTGTGTGGCCGTAGTGGGGGCGCCGCTCGACTCCGGAGCCCTCGGCGTTTCCGGAGCGATACCGGCCGGCTCCGAGGTGATGGATCCGGGGGTGCGGGCGCTGTCGCGGTACTACTCCTATGCCGGGTTCCTGATCGTGGTTGCCGGGGCGGTGTGGAGTGCCGCCAGGCTGGCCAAGCGCCCGGGGGAGCGGTTTCGCCGGCTGGCCCAGGGCAATGCCCTGATCGCGCTCGGCACCGTGGTGGTGGCTCTGGGCAGCGCCTTCGCCCGGCAGGGGCAGGGAGCGGTGTTTGCGGTGGGCCTGGCCGCAGGGGTCTCGGTGATGTTCGCCGGGTTTCTGAGGACCTCCTCCGCCGGGCGAACTGTGCGGTCCGGAGCCCCGGATGCCTCCTCCCCGGCCGACCGGGTGGCCGGCTAGCGATGGAATTGCAGGGGGGGGTTTGCAGTGGCGGCTGACGCCGCCTCCGTCGGGTTTGGTATCGCGCTGATCGCCGGAGCTGCCTCGTTCCTTTCCCCCTGCGTCCTGCCGCTTCTCCCGGGCTACCTCTCCTACATGTCCGGCATGTCGCTGGAGATGGTGCGGGCGGGCAGCGCACCGGCCCGCAAGCTGCTGGTACCGACGCTGCTGTTCGTCGCCGGTTTCTCCACGATCTTCGTCGCCCTGGGCACCTCGGCAAGTCTGGCCGGGACGTTTCTGAGGGAGCACCAGCTGCTGCTCAGCCGGGTTGCCGGCGTTCTGATCGTAGCGATGGGGTTGGCGTTCGTGGGGCTGCTGCCCCTGCCGTTCCTCTACCGCGAGAAGCGGCTCGACATGCGGACCGGCCGGACGCTCGCCGGCAACTACCTGATGGGGCTCAGCTTCGGGCTGGGTTGGACGCCGTGTATCGGTCCGACGCTCGGGGCGACCCTGTTGATCGCGTCCCAGGCCGAGCGGGTGGGGGAGGGGGCCCTGTTGCTCCTGGTGTACTCGCTGGGGCTCGGCATCCCGTTCGTCCTGTCGGCACTGGGCGTATCCCGGCTCACCGGCGCGCTCGACTTCTTCCGCCGCCACCAGCAGGCGATCCTGCGAACCAGCGGCGGTCTTCTGATTGGCTTTGGGGTGCTGTTGTTCTTCAACCGGGTATACGTGATATCGGCGTGGATCCAGCGCTGGATGGATGCGGCCGGGCTCGAGGAGCTGATCGGACTGTGAACGAGGAAGAGGTAGTGCTCTATTCCAAGCCGGGGTGCTGCCTGTGCGACCAGGCGAAGCAGGCCCTGGTGGACGCGCACATCGATTTCCGCGAGGTGGACATCACCTCCGACCCCGGGCTGATGGAGGAGTTCGGCATCTTCATCCCGGTGGTGGAGGTCGGGGGAGCGACCGCCTTCCAGGCGGGGATGAGCCCGGCCGACCTCCCGGAGCTGGTCGCCGAGGCGGCGGGCCAAAAGTAAAAGGCCCGGCCTGCCGGCCGGGCCTTTTCCAAATGCTTCTTGAGCTAGGCGAGCTGAGGCTGGGTCAGCCGGGCTTCCCGCTCCACCTTCGAAACCCCACGGAGGTGGAGCAGCATCAGCACCAGGCTGACCGCCAGGTAGATGAAGGCGGGCACCCGCACCGATCCCCGAACCCGGACCGCTGCCACCTCGGCGGCCTCGGGGGCGCCGGGCTGGCCGGTCATGTCGAGGGTGGCGAAGGGAACGTTCGGCTTGATCTGATCGTCTTCCCGGAAGCCGAAGGTGATGAGCCGGCCGGTCTTGTCCGAGTTGAGCGTGATCGTCTGGCCCTCGGCTTCGACCTCCATGATCGGCATCCCGGGGGTCACCTGGGTGCCGCGCTCCACCAGTAACCTGGTGACGGTACCCTCGGCGTTCCCACCCAGGTCGCCGGCCAGGACCTGCTCGGTGGGAACTGCCTTGCCCACCGCAATGACGGACTCCTTGCCGGCCACCTCGACCTCTCTCATCATCACGTCGGTCGTGGCGAACTTCTCGGGGTCAAGGGCGATCTCGCCGCCCACCATGTCCGCCACGTCTTCCCGGACTCCGGGGATCGAGCTGACGGCTTCCTGGACCAGGGCCTCCATCACGGGCCGGGCGTTCTCGAGCTCGGAGCCCAGCGAGTCGACGTCGGCCAGGGCCTCATCGTCCGCGGGTTCGGTCCAGCCCTCGCCGTCGGGGAAGTCCGCAACTTCCCAGTCGCCCCAGCGCGCCTCGACCTCGGTGAGATCGGGAGCAAGGGCTGCGGGATGCCACGCGGTTTCCGTCCCGAGGTCTCCCCAGAAGCCCGATTCGCCCTTGGGGCCCAGAGCGGTGACGAACCAGATCAGCGAGAGCAGGGTCATGACCGCGAACAGGCAGGCGCCGGTGACGTAGTAACCGAGCTTCGCCCCGAGGATCATCGCGGTAAGCAGCCAGACGCTGCCGACGAAGATCACGATGAAGGCAACGGTGATTGCGATGCCCTTCCAGAAGTGGTCACCGCCTCCCGAGGTGGCGGCCTCGGTGGCGAGAAGTGCAATGTCGGAGGCTCTCACCGGCTTGCTCCCAACTCCGACTGCATCTACAGGCTCCTCTCGTAATCAACGACTAGCTGGATTTGTTCCTCGGTGAGCGTTCCGGCCCAGCCCGGCATGGCTCCGGTGCCCTGCCCCGACGTGCCGTAGGGCTGACCGGGCCGGGAACCCTCCCTCACGAAGTTCTTGTGGTCCTCGATGTTCGGGAACATTGCCGTCTCGGACCCGCCCCGCATGGCCGGACCGGAACCGCCGGCGCCGCCGATGCCGTGGCAGGTGGAGCAGAACTGGTTGAAGATCTGGTCGCCGGTGGCGTCGGCCGAGACCTGCGGGGTCTCCTGGATGCTCTCGAGCCAGTTGACGATGTCGTCAAGTTCCTGCTCGGTCAGCGGGCCGCCGAACTCGGCGCCCCAGGTGGGCATGTCCGTGCCGGGACGTCCCCGCTCGATGACCTCCCTGATGTACTGCCGGGCGTCTTCGAAGCCGGGGGGAGGAGTCTCGTAGCGGGCGAAGACCGTCTTGAGCTCCGGGACCTGGACGATCGAACGGGTGCCGGTGTCCGGATTCAGGAACTCGTTGGTGCCGCCCTGGGCCTCGACGCCGTGGCACCGGGCGCACTCCTTGCCGTCGGGGTTAGGGTCGCCGGTCTGCTGGTCGGTGGCCAGGGCGTAGTACCTTTCGCCGCGCTCCAGGGACTCCTCGGCGAACTTCTCCTCGTTGTCCAGACGGTTCTGGGGCTCCTGCACCCAGTAGGCCGGCATGAAGAAGGCAAAGAACAGCGTCAGGGCCAGGCCCCAACCGTGGATTTTAGTGAGGCGGCTCGATTCGAGCACCGCGTCGATGTCCGCCGGCCGGAGGGCCGGGGGAATCTTGGACTTGGTGCTGGACGAGCGGGTGCGTAGCACGACCAGGGCTGCGCCTGCGGCGACCGCTCCGACTAGGACTGCGATTAATAGCTGACCCATGATCTCCTGCTAACTCGTGGGTTTGAAAGTAACGGACAAGATCAACTTCTAGCCGGCGCCGGTGACGCAGTGAGCGCCTTCGGGCTGTGGCTGGGTGGTGACGGTTCCCCGGGGGGCTCCGGCGATGATGGTTGAGGTGTCGACCACGATCTCCCCGTCCACGACCTCGACCCGGAACTGGTCCAGGCCGCGAGGCGCCGGGCCGTCCCGGTACTCGCCGTTGATGGAGTACTTGGAGCCGTGGCACGGGCACTCGAACCACTTGGCCGGTGGGCACCACGGGACGCTGCAGCCCAGGTGGACGCACTTGCGGTAGAGGGCCATGTAGCCGGAGACGTCGACGTTTGCCGACTTGTACGCCGGAATGTCGGCGGCGTCCGCGGGGTCACCTTCGTAGATCGTGATGTAGAACCGGCCGTCCGTAATGAACTTGGGCTCCCGGGTGGCCTCGATCTCGCCGCGGATCTCCTCCTCGGAGCCGATGGTGATCCTGGAGCCGAAGCCGCCTCGCAGCCGGGGGTACAAAAAGTCGATCGATGCCAGCGCGAACTGCCCCAGAAAGGCCAGGGAAGCAAAGCCGACGCCCCTTAGGAGGAACTTCCGGCGGCCGACGTCGGTGACGTCGGAAACCGGGAGAACCTCGAGCTGACCCGGGCTCACCAGGCCGGCCTTACGGCTGCGAGCCCCGATGAGGGCGAATGGAACCCAGGCCAGTAGGGAGGCCAGGGCAATGATGAGGGCGAACTGAATAGGTGTCATAGCTCGAAAAATATCCCCGCGTCCCATGGGTAGACAAAGTTGAAGCCGGGTCCCCTGAAGATCGACCCTAGCATGCCGAGAATTGCAAACATCAAGGCGAAGATGGTCCACATCGAGATCGCCAGCTTACGGTCGCCCGGCTTGTTGGAGGGGTTCCGGTCGATGTAGGGGGTCGCCATGAGCCCCAGGATGATCCACTGCGGGATCGTGACGCCCGCCACCTGCGGGTGGAAGTACCGCAGGAGCTCCTGCAGGCCGAGGAAGTACCACGGCGCCTTGGAGGGGTTCGGCGTGACGTTGATGTTGGCCAGCTCGCGCAGTTCGGCGTTGACGAACACCGAGACGACCACCAAAAACGCCGTCACCGCGAGAACCGCCAGGAACTCCGCCGCCATCAGGTGGGGCCAGGTGTTGACCCGGTCGATCGGCTCCTTCTCGACCCTTTGGATCGACTCGGGCTTGACGACTGCCAGAAGGCGCTGTATCCGGTCGGGAGCAGCCTCGCCGGCGCCCACCGCAGCGCGAGCCGCGGCCCTTCGCCCGGTCGCCGCCGGCGCCGCCTGGGCGGCCGGAGCCGCCGGTGCAGCAGGCGTGGAAGCGGTAGCCGCTGCGGGTGCTGCCGCCACCGCCGCCGGCTCGGGAGCCTGGGCGGCTGCAGCTGCCGGCTTCTCGGCCGGAGCAGCAGGTGACGGAGGAGGCGCCGCACCGGCCTTCTCGGCTTTGCGGGCCCGGTGCCTGGCTGCCTTGGCCCGTGCCTCGGCTACCGCCGGGGACGAGCCCTTGGCGTTCTCCTCGGCCAGGGTCTGGTCGTAAATCTCGTCGGGAGTTGGCATCAGTTAGTCCTAGTCAGTAGTGAGATTGCGCCGATCATAGTGGCCCGGAAATTCCGCCGTCCTTGCGGACCCGCCAGAAGTGGACGGCCATGAGAATCGTGATGACGAACGGCAGTGCCAGCACGTGCAGGGTGTACCAGCGAATGAGCGTGCCGGCGCCGATCTGGACGCCTCCCAGCAGCAGGAACGACACCTCTTTACCAACCAGGGGCGATTCGTAACCCATCTGGGTGCCGACGGTGACCGCCCAGATCGCCAGCTGGTCCCACGGAAGCAGGTAGCCGGTGAACGCCAGGAGCAGGGTGATCAGCAGCAGCGTCACGCCGATGATCCAGTTGAACTCCCGGGGCGGCTTGTAGGAGCCGGTGTAGAACACCCGGGACATGTGCAGGAACACCGTGACCACCATGAGGTGGGCGCTCCACCGGTGCATGTTGCGCACCAGCTGGCCGAAGGCGACCGAGGTGTGCAAGCCGACCATGTCGGTGTACACCACCTCGGTGGCGGGCCGGTAGAAGAACATCAGGAAGATTCCGGTGATGGTAAGGAAGATGAACAGGAAGAACGACAGCCCTCCCAGGCACAGCGTGTACGAGAGCTTGATCCCGTGCCGCTTCACCTTCACGGGGTGGAGGTGGTACAGAACCGAGTTCATGACCACGTAGGCACGGTTCCGTGGGGAGTCCTGGTACCCCTTGGTCAGAACCGAGCCGGGCCGGAAGATCGAACGCCAGACCTGGCCGCCTCGCAGACCATCCCAGGCACCCTTTACGAGGGCCCCGGGGTGGCGTAGACCACCAAGCCGCTCTTTGAGATTTGTCGCCACCCGCTCTCCTTGCTGTCTTTAGGTTGCTACGAAGTTGCGCCCGAAACCTTGCCCATGGCCCTCGCCGGAGCCTTCTGGGCTTCCAGCCTGCCGATGGTGAGCGCCCCGGTGGGGCACCTCTCCACGCAGAGCAGGCACCGGGTGCATGCGTCGTCGTCGATTACGAACAGAATGTCGTTGGGCTTCATGTCCCGGGCGACCTCTTCCGACCCCGCCTCCTCCACGATGTTGGGAGTGAGCATGAAGATGCAGTACCAGGGACAGATGTCGACGCAGCCCTCGCAGAGGATACACAGTTCGGGAATCAGCCCGATGTACCTCGGCGGCTTGCGAACCTTCTTCAACCACGAGGACTCCACGTCCTGCATTACGTAGTCGGTACGAAGGCGCGGCTTCTCGATATCGTTCTTCTGGCTGAATGGATCGGGCGGGTACTTCATCGGTCGGTCATTTTCCGGGGAGGTATCCCTTTACGCCTTCGTTGCCCCGAAGACCCAGCCGGCGCCGCCGCTTCTCGCCGAGGATGTAGGTGGCGGCAACGGGGATCACGAAGATGAAGGTCTGAATGCCCATGGAGACCGCGTCGTGGATGCGGACCATGGTGTAGGGATCGTCGATCTGGATGCCCGACACGTTGGTGATCGCGGCCGAGATGTCCTCGGCCCGGTTGTCCCACTCGTAGCGGAAGATCGACGGCAGGAAGCCGAGAAAGACGATCAGCAGGCCGGTGATGACGGTGGACAAAATGATTGCCCGCACCCAGGTCATCGACGATTCAGCTTGTTTGTTCAATGGTTGTTATCCCTCTTTCAGACGTGCCCGGCGCATTATAGCCGACGGTTTGAAGGCTCCATCTTCGTTGGAGGACGCCTCCACTCTACTTCGGGTTGACCGATTTTTCAGACGAGCGGAGCTCCTCGATCCGCTTCTCCAGCGCACGCTGGCGGCGTGACACCGAAAACAAAAACAAGGTAATACCCACCCACACCAGCACGAAGGCCAACCCCAGATACCCCAGGCCGTCCACCTATCGGTTCCCTGCCGTGGTGCGAAGGATGTTCACAGGTCTAGATTAACCTGCCGTCCGGTAAGCGATGACCGCGTTCTCCAGCGATCGGGACTCGAGGTCCATCACCTCGTGCTCCAGCTTCAGCAGCCGGACGCCGAGCGCGAGGAACACCAGGTAGAGGACGGTGAACACCGCAGTCATCGCGACGAGCGTCAGAAGCATCTCGGCCGGCAGAGCCGGTCCGGCCTCGGGACGGATGACGGTTCGGGACGGGTGCTGCCCCCGCCACCAGTCGACGGAGAAGTGCACCATCGGGACCACGGCAAAGCCGGCGATGCCGATCACCGCAGCGATGCGGGCGCCCCGGGTCTCGTCGCTGGCGTTGGCCCGGAAGGTCAGGTAGCCGAAAAAGATGAGCAGCAGCACCAGGGTCAGGGTGAGCCGGGGGTCCCAGGCCCAGTAGGCGCCCCAGATCGGCCGGCCCCACAGCATGCCGGTGACCAGGTTGAGGGCGGTGAACAGCACCCCGACCTTCGCACTGGCGTACGCCACCCAGTCCCAGCGGACATCCGAGGTCTTCAGGTAGCCGATGGAGCCCACGAGCACCACTCCGAAGGCCAGGTAGGCCGCCCAGGCGGCCGGAGCGTGGACGTAGAGAATGCGCTGGGACACTCCCTGGAACGCCTCGGTGGGGACCCAGAAGAAGATCGCGGCCAGCCCGGCCACAAATCCGGCGGCCAGCAGCTTCTGGGTTATCTCAAGGGGATCGTTTTTCATTCCTGGATCACAAACTCGAAGGTTACTGCGCCGAGGGTTACGAAAATCACATCGAAGACCGCCAAAAGGATAAACCAGCGGGCTTCAATGCCGAACGAGCGCTCGATCAGCAGGGTCGACGTCAGCTTGGAGGCCCCCAGGATCACCGGCAGCGCCAGCGGGAAGGTGAGCAGCGGGAGCATAAGCGCCCGGGCTTCGGCGTGCTGGGTCGCGGCGCCGAAGAGCGTGCCCACCGAGGCCAGGCCGAGGTTGGCCACCAGCACGACCGGAAGCAGCCCGGGGAGCAGCGCCGCCGGGTCGACGTTGGCGAACAACACGAACAGCGGGATGGCCACCAGCTCTGCGGCGGTGAGAAAGGCGAGGTTGCCGATCAACTTGCCGGTGTAGAGCGCCGCCGGGTCGACCGGCGCGAGCAGCAGTCCGTCGCCCGCCGACCCGTCACGGTCGGCAGCAGCGCTCCGGCCGAACCCGATGACCCCGGCGAAGAAGATCGATGTCCAGAGCAGCAGGCCCGTGATGTCCCGGGCCCCGATCGCGCCGGCCGTCGGCTCGGGAACCGGCGCCCGGAGAGCCCCGGGCGGGAGGGCGAAGGTCAGCAGGAACACCAGGCAGAGGGCGAAGATCACCATCACCGGGGCGATCTGCCGGGCCCGGCTCTCCCCGCGCAGGTCCTTGGCCGCCAGCGCCAGGATGGTTCTCAAGCCGGCCGCCCGGGAGCCTGGTCGAGCCGCCCGCCGGCTAGGTGGAGCCGCCGGTCCGCCAGCTCGGCCGCCTTGGCCCGGTCGTGAGTCGACAGCACGACGGTGCGGCCCGGCCGGTCGATGAGCTTGGGGAGAAGGTCGGACCCCGCTTCGTCCAGGCCGGAGAAGGGCTCGTCGAGCAGCAGGTAGTCCGGGTCGTGGAGCAGCGCCCGGGCCAGCCCCAGCCGCTGGGTCTCGCCGCGGGAGAAGGTCCGGACCAGCGCCTCGCCCTTGTGGGCCAGCCCCACGTCCTCCAGCAGCTCGCCGGCCCGCCGGCGGTCGACCCGGTAGAGGTCGGCGTAGAAGTGAAGGTTTTCGGCTGCCGACAGGTACCGGTACAGGAACGGCTCGTGCCCCAGGTACCCCAGGCGGGCCTTCGCCTTCCTCGGCGCCTCGCCGCCGACGGACACGGTGCCCGTTGTGGGCAGCAGCAGCCCGGTGACGAGCTTGAGCAGGGTCGACTTGCCGGAGCCGTTGGCGCCCAGCACCGCTACGGTCGTCCCGTCGGCGATCTCCAGGTTGATGTTGCTGAGGGCCCGGACGGCGCCGAACTTGCGGCCAACGCCCTCCAGGACGATCACTCAGGTGCTTTCGGTGGAGAGCCGGTTCAGCTTGTCGAGCAACGACGATCGCTTCGAGTCGTACTCCGCCTGCCCAACCGAGCCGGCCTCGAAGTCGAGGTCGAGGGCGGCCACCTGCTCGATGAGCTCGTTCCGGCTCGGCTCCTCCGGCGCCGGTTCCGCCCGGCCGGAGGCGAGCGCGCGTGCCGCCCGCCGGCGGCGCAGCCCGATGGACCCGGCGAAGAACAGGGCGCCCAGCACCGCGACCAGCGTGGCGAAGCCGAACCAGACACCGTTGGTCGACGAGGCCGGAAAGCCGACGTCCGCCTGGATCACCGCTCCCGGGTTCAGCTCGCCGCTGCGCCAGCGGGCGTACTCGATGTCTCCCAGCTCCTTGTCCTCCTGAAAGCGAAATCCGGGAGCGGCGCCCAGCTCGAGGCTCTTGCCGATCAGCAGGTCGACGTGGTCGGTCGGGTGGTAGACCTCCCGTCGCAGCTGCCACCCGCTCCGGGGCACCTTGACCTTGTACAGGTAGGCGACCGACGTCTCACCGGGAACCACCGCGGTGGTTGCCACCAGCCGGCCCTGCGCGGTGGCGAGGCCCGCCCCGTTCGCGGCGTCGGCGGGGGCCAGGTCGTAGGCCGACTCGGGCAGCGGCAGCTTGAGGACCTCACGCGCCTGCTCCGTCTGCTCCGGGTTCTCCGCCGGCGCCGGGTCGGAGCCGGTGTAGGCCCGGTCCGACTCGTTGGTGAACCGCAGGAGCTGGAGGACCTCCAGCACGTCGCTCTGCCCCTCGGCGGTGCTTTGAAGCACCGTCATCGAATCGGAGGCGATCCGGACCACCGACGGGTCGGAGGTGGTCTCGAAGATCGTCAGGTCTACAGCGGCCGCCTCACCCGGCTCGAGCAGGCGGCTGTAGGTGACGCCGCGGTGGAACAGGCCGATCAGGTATCCCCGAGCCGGGTCCGCTTCGAAGCTGAACGACCCGTCGGGCGCCACGGGCGAAAACGACGGGTTGCCCTGCGGCTCGCCGTTCTCGTCGGTCTGCAGCACGGTGACCCTGAGGTCTCCCGGCAGCGGGACTCCGGCGGTGCCCATGACTACCTTGCCGGTGGCCGTGGCCGCGAACGAGGGGGCTGCGAGCGCGATCAACAGCCCGGCGATCAAGACGCCGGCCGTCGCGGCCCGCCTGACCGTGGCTCCGCTCACTGCCGGCGGAGGCGGGCCCGGGCGGCCTCGATCTCGTCTTCCAGGGTCTGTTCCCCGGCCTCCTCGGAGGATTCGCCCTCCAGCTCCCGTAGAATGCCCAGAGCCTCGGCCTTGCTCTGGCGCTTCAGCTCCAAGTAGTCGGAGTTGTCGATCTTGCCAAGCTGGTGGTCGATCTCCAGGTCGATGATGGAGCGGTAGACCCCTTGCTTGGCCTCCATCAGGTCGGCGGTGTGAAGGTCGGCCGGTTCGGCAACCGGCTGCCGGCGTCCCAGCAGCGGCCGGGCGATCCAGGCCGCCGCGGTCAGGGCGAGCAGCGCCACAAGAATGCTCTCGGTCACTCCGAGCCTCGCCGGAAGTTGCCGAAGTCTTTCTCGAACAGCCTCTCGTCCTCGGAGCTGAGCTCCGGCGTCGTCTGCTCGGTTCCCCGGGGCTTCCGCCGCAGGACCAGCAGGACCGCGCCCAGGCCGGCCAGCGCCAGAACCGGCGGCGCCACCCACGCCAGAGACCCCTGGGGCCGGGCGAGGGCGACCCGGCCGAAGTTGTCGACGATCCACCGGTCGATCTGCTCGTTGGTACTGCCTTCGCGGACCATCGCATCGATCTCGGACCGCAGGCGGTTGGATTGGTCGGAGGGGCACTCCTCCAGGGTCAGACCGGGGCAGAAGGGCGACATCATGCGGCCGGCCACCTCGTCGGTGGTGGGAACCGCATCCGGGTCCGGGCCCCGGGTGAGGAACACACCCAGCGCCAGCCCGCCCAGGACGGCGGCAGCCGCGAGCGGCCACACCTTCATGCCGGCACCGGAACTGCTTCTTCGGCCCGGTTCACTCGTCCGGCGGTACGGCGCTGCTCGGGCGGACGCCCGGAGATGATCACCAGCATCCCCAGCGCCATAAAACCTCCGCCGATCCAGATCCACGCAACCAGCGGGTTGACCCACGCCCGCATGGTCACCATGGAGTTGGAGTCCATCTGGGTCAGCACCAGGTAGAGGTCGTCGGAGAGCGAGGTTCGAAGTCCGATCTCGGACTGCGGCTGGTCCTGCACCAGGTGGATGTTGCGCTGGGGGGTCAGCTCGCCGACCTTCTCGCCGTCCTCGAACACCTCCATGACCGCCATACGGACCACCTTCTCGTCGGTGGAGAACACCCGCGCCCGCTCGTAGGTCAGGTCGTACCGGCCGATGCCGAACGAGTCGCCGGGCTCGAGGTCCCCGGACCACGACTGCCGGAAGGCGGTGCCCGAAAGGCCGAGGAAGATCAATACGACCCCCAGGTGGACGATGTACCCGCCGTAGCGGCGCCGGTTGGTGAAGATCACCTCGAGCAGCCCTTTCGGGTACCCGAGCAGGCCTTTGCCGCGGTGGGCCCTCGCCCCCCTGGCGAACTCGGCGACGGTGACCACCGCCACGAACGAGACGAGCCCCAGGCCGAACATCGCGCCGGCGGAGCGCACCCCGTTGAGCGCCAGGGCGAGTACGGTGGCGGCGCCGCCGACCAGCGGCAGGAACATCTGCTTTTTCATGCTCCTCCAGGAGGCCCGGCGCCACGCCACCAGGGGGCCGATGCCGGTAAGCAGCAGCAGGGCCAGCCCGAGGGGGGCGATCACGGTGTTGAAGAACGGGGGGCCGACCGAGATCTTCGAGCCGGTGAACGCCTCGACGAGAATCGGGTACAGCGTGCCCCACAGCACGGTCACGGCGATGGTGACCAGCAGCAGATTGTTGAACAGGAACATCGCCTCCCGGCTGAACATCGTCTCCAGGTGCCTCTGGGAACGCAGCTTCTCGTACCGCCACCCCAGCAGCCCAAACGCGAACACGAGCATCACCGCCAGGAAGGGCAGAAACATCTTCCCGATCGGCGACTCGCTGAAGGTGTGAACCGACGACAGCAGGCCCGAGCGGGTGAGGAAGGTTCCGAAGATCGCCAGGCAGTAGGTGCCCAGGATCAGGGCCACGTTCCAGATCTTCAGCATCTGGCGCCGCTCCTGGATCATCACCGAGTGCAGGAACGCGGTGCCGGTCAGCCAGGGGAGCAGGCTGGCGTTTTCGACCGGGTCCCACGCCCAGTAGCCGCCCCACCCGAGCTCCATGTACGCCCACGCCGCTCCGAGAAGGATGCCGACGCTGAGGAACGACCAGGCCACCACCGTCCACCGGCGGGTCGAGGTGAACCAACCCGCCTCGAGGCGGCCGGTCACCAGGGACGCCACCGCGAAGGCAAACGGAACGGCGAAACCGGTCAGGCCGAGGTACAGCAGGACCGGGTGGATCGCCATGAACGGAGACTGCAGCAGTGGGTTGAGCCCCAGGCCGTCGTACGGGATGGGGGATAGGGGGGTGAACGGGTTGGCGCCGAACACCAGCAGGCCGCCGAAGAAGGCGAGGATGCCTCCCAGCACTGCGGCCGCCACCGGAGACAGGTCGGGCCGGCGCCGGCGCTGGACCGCGATGGCCGACACCGCGTAGAGGGCGGTGAGCAGGGTCCAGAACAGCAACGACCCCTCCATCCCGGCCCAGAGCGCGGTCAGGGTGAAGACCGGCGAGGTTGAGCGGCTGGAGTACCCGTGGACGTACTCGAGCGAGAAGTCCCGGCTGTAGAAGGCGTAGACCAGCAGCCCGGTGGCTGCGGCGACGAAGAAGCCGGTGGCGAACAGGGCGCGCTCTCCGGAGATCGCCAGGCGACGGTCGTGCCGCCTCGCGCCGAGCGCCGACACTCCGGCCGACCACAGGGCGCACGCCAGTGCAGCGAGCAGGATGGCCTGCCCGGCGGCGCTTATATCCACGACCCTTCCCTCCTTGCGCCGGTTAGTCGCCGGCGGCCAGCTTGGCTTCCATCTTCGAGGGGCACTTGACCAGGACGCTCGAGGCGGCGAACGCTTCCGACCCCATGGCGCCTTCGGCGACGACCTCGACGTCTCCGGCGAAGGTGTCGGGAAGGGCGTCGGTGGTGGTCACGTCCACCTGGGACGAACCGTCGGTTACGGCGAATTTGGTGGTGGGCCCGTCCAGCTGGATGGTGCCGGGCACCACCTTGCCGGCGACGCGCACCGAGCGCGCCTCGTCGAAGTTCCCCGAGGTCAACTCGGAGGGAGTTCGGTAGTAGGCGGTGGTGCCGGAAAGCGACCAGGCAATCAACCCAACGATTGAGATGACGATCACT
>DATABX010000461.1:0-8728 GCA_036259335.1 Actinomycetota bacterium | reverse complement strand
TTCAGCCAGTCGGCGATAGGTAAGATTGAGGCAGCGGGAGGGACGGTAGAGGTACTCTCTGCCAATGGCAAGTAGGTAGCCTTGTTGGTTACCATCCGATGCACTGCGGGAGCCGGGCCGAACGGCGATTTCAGGCAATAGCCAAACGGTACTGACAAGGAAAAGATGTGCTCAAAGCCATACTGAACGCTTTTCGGGTCCCCGAGCTTCGTAAGAAGATCTTCTTCACCATCGCCATAGTCGCCGTATACCGGCTGGGCGCCTTCATCCCGGCGCCGGGCGTCAACTACACCGAGGCCCGCCGGCTCACCGAGTCGACCGACAACCTGACCAGCCTGCTCAACCTGTTCTCCGGGGGAGCGTTGACCCAGCTGGCGGTCTTTGCGCTGGGCATCATGCCCTACATCACCGCGAGCATCATGATGCAGCTGCTCACCGTGGTGATCCCGAAGCTCGAGGCCTGGCAGAAGGAAGGGGAGTCGGGGACCAAGAAGATCACCCAGTGGACCCGGTATCTCACCGTGGTCCTGGCCGTGCTGCAGTCCACCGGCATCGTCGTGCTGGCCGACCGGGGTGGATTCCGGGACTCCAACAACCAGCCGGTCCAGCTGATCACCGAGTTCACCACCTTCCGGGTGTTTCTGATCGTCATGACCCTCACCGCCGGCACGGCGCTGATCATGTGGCTGGGCGAGCAGATCACCCAGCGGGGCATCGGCAACGGCATGTCGGTCCTGATCTTCGCCAGCGTCGTGTCCGCTCTGCCGGTCCAGGGCTCCAACATCCGGGCGCAACTGGGCTGGGTGTGGTTCTCGTTCATCCTGCTGATGGCCCTGCTGATCATCGTCGGCATCGTGATCATCGAGCAGGGGCAGCGGCGGGTCCCCGTCCAGTACGCAAAACGAATGGTCGGGCGCAAGATGTACGGCGGCGGCTCGACCTACATCCCGCTGAAGATCAACCAGTCCGGAGTCATCCCGATCATCTTCGCCTCCAGCGTGCTGTACTTCCCGGCGCTGGTGGTGACCATCATCCAGTGGAGGCCGCTGCGCAACTTCATCGAGCAGCACGTCATCGAGCAGAGCTCCCCGGTGCACATCGTGTTCTACGGCCTGCTGGTGATCGGGTTCGCCTACTTCTACACCGCGATCGCGTTCAACCCGGTCGACGTGGCGGACAACATGAAAAAGTACGGCGGCTTCATCCCGGGAATCCGGCCGGGGCGGGCAACCGCGGAGCATCTGAGCTTCATCCTGTCCCGCATCACCCTGCCCGGAGCGCTGTTCATCGCCGCCATCGCAATCATCCCGTCGATTGCGCTGGCCACCCTCGACGTCCAGGCGCTGCCCTTCGGAGGCACCTCGATCCTGATCACGGTCGGGGTCGCCCTCGAGACCGCCAAGCAGGTGGAGTCCCAGCTCCTCATGCGCCACTACGAGGGCTTCCTGAGCTAGTGGCCCTCGGTTCTGGGAGGTATCACGTAGGTGACCGGGCCCCGGGCGCAGTAGCCGAGGGTTGCGAGTAATGCGGATCATGGTCCTCGGCCCTCCCGGGGCCGGTAAGGGCACGCAAGCGTCACGGCTGGCCGACAAGCTCGGCATTCCCCACATCGCCACCGGAGACATGTTCCGCGAGGCGGCGGCCATGGACACCGAGTTCGGCCGGCGGGTGCGCAAGATCATGGAGTCCGGCGAGCTTCTTCCCGACGACCTGACCAACGAGCTGGTGCGGGAGCGCCTGAGCCGGCCCGACGCCCGGAACGGGTTCATCCTGGACGGCTACCCCCGCAACGTCGACCAGGCGCTGGAGCTCGACGAGATCCTCGACAAGCTCGGGACCAAGATCGACCTGGTGATCAAGTTCATGGTCCGGGGCCCGGACATCGTCGAGCGCCTGAGGGGCCGCAGGGTGTGCCCGGTGTGCCGAACCGTCTACCACATGCAGACCCAGCCGCCCAAAGACGACGAGGTCTGCGACAACGACGGCGTGCCGCTGATCCGCCGCGAGGACGACCAGGAGGAGACCACCCTTCGCCGCCTGGAGGTCTACGGCCAGCAGACCCGGCCGCTCTACGAGCTCTACGCCGAGCGGGGGCTGCTCGTCGACATGGACGCCCTGGGGACCACCGACGAGGTGTTCACCCGCCTGCTGGCGGTGGTCGGCCGCTAGCTCAGTCCCCGGCCGGCCCGCTCGACGGGCCGTCGGACCCCCGCCCCGGGGAGGGCAGCTCCACCAGGTCGTAGGGCTGGCTCTTGCGGTACCTGGGGTCCAGCAGGGAATCGACGTTGTCGATCTTGAGGGTCAGGTCGGCGTTGCGCAGGGTGTCGAAGGTTCGCTCCACCATCGTCTCGACATCGCTCAGCTGCTTGCTGAGCAGCGACACGGCGTTCTTCAGCGGCTCCCGCACCCCCCGGTCGATCCGGTTCTGCAACTCCAGCTTGGTCGCCCGGTGCTCCTCCAGCAGCGCCAGCGACAGGTCGGAGATGGCGGCCAGCGTGCGCGACTCGACCGACTCCAGGTGCTGGCGGACCCGGACCTCGCTCTGGGTCGCCGCCTCCTTGACGTCCGACTTGAGCTGGTTCACCGATTCGGTGAGGGCGGCGACCTGGGCCTTCAGCTCGGTCCGCTCGTCCGCCGCCGCGGTGAGCGCCTCCGCCACGCCGGCGACCGACTGCTGCAGCCGGTCGTGTCCCTCGGCGACCAGGGCGGTGGTGGTCTGCAGCAGCGCCAGCCGCTCCTTCAGGGAGCCCAGCAGGTGTTCGGTGGCCGCCTGGGCCGCGTCGTGCCGCTCGGCCAGGCCGGCATCGACGGTTTCCAGCACCTTGGAGACCCGGGCGTCTCCCTCCTGGACCAGCAGGTCGGCCCGTGCCTGGGTGGCTTTGAGAGCGTCCACCAGGGCCGCGAGCTGGCTGGCCACCGTCTGCTGGCGCTCGAGCACGTTGTCCTGCGCCTCCGCCACCCGCTGGGCGATGAACTCCAGCGCCTGGACCAGCTTTGCCCGGTCTTCCACGCCGGTCTGCGAGCTGGACGACCACGCCTGGACCGCGCTGCTGACCTGCTGGGTCTCACGCCAGATGGTCCGAAGCGCCTGCTTGACTCCCTCCTGGCCCTCGGCGCCGGTGTTCGCCAGGCCCTCCAGCTTGGCTTCGAGTATCCGCATCTCGCCGAACAGCCGGCTTTGCAGCTCACCGGTGGAGGTTTGCACCTCGGCCTTCCACGACTCGACGCCGCTCAGCAGCTCGGTCAGCCGTTCCTCGAGCCGCTTCGACGGGGGAACGGTCTGGTAGAGATCCCACTGCCAGTCGTCGAAGACCGACGCAAGGCTGTCGGGAGCCGGGTCTGACTCAGCCCGGGGCGGCGGCTCGGCCGGGCGTTCCTGTGCAGGCCGCGCCGGGCCGGCTGCCGGCTCTCGGGAATCTTCGCTCTCCGGGCGGTCGGGGTCTCGAAAAACTGCCACGTCACCTCCCGGCGGGTTCGTTCAGGACAGCTCCAGGTCGCTTGGAACCGCAAGGGGAAGTATGTACCAGGGGCAAAAGGTGGTCTAGTCCGAGCCCCCACCGTGCAGTCGACCACCCCGCCGAGAAGGGGCAAATGTGTTTGACTCGTTCCAGCCGTCGAGACAACCGACTCCAGGAGGCCAGGGCCGCCGCAATGATCGTGAGGAAGACTCCCGAGCAGGTGGAGAAGATGGCGAGGGCCGGCAAGGTACTGGCCGAGGTCATCAAGGAGATGGGCGAGGCCATCCGGCCGGGCGTCACCCTCAAGCAGCTCGACGAGATGGCGGAGCGGTCGATGCGGCTGCGGGGTGCGGTCCCGTCGTTCCTCGGCTACCGCGGCTTTCCGGCGAGCATCTGCGCCTCGCCCAACGAGATGGTGGTCCACGGCATCCCCGACGGCCGCAAGCTGAAGCAGGGCGACATCTTCTCCGCCGACTTCGGGTTGATCCTCGACGGCTGGCACGCCGACAGCGCCTACACCTTTCCGGTCGGTGCGATATCCGAGGAGGCCCGCAAGCTGCTCGAGGTGACCCAGGCGGCGCTGGCGGCCGGCATCGAGGAGTGCCGGGTCGGCGCCCGGCTGGGGGACATCGGCCACGCCATCCAGAAGACCATCGAGGAGGCCGGCCTGAGCGTCGTCCGGGAGTTCGTCGGCCACGGCATCGGCCGCTCGATGCACGAGGACCCCCAGGTCCCGAACTACGGCCGGCCAGGCAGAGGGCCGGTCCTGGAGGAGGGGTGGGTTATGGCCATCGAGCCGATGGTCACCACCGGCGGCTGGGAGACCAGGGTCCTGGACGACAACTGGGGCGTTGTGACCGCCGACGGGAGCCTGGCCGCCCACTTCGAGCACACGGTGGCCGTCACTGTCGACGGCCCGAGGATCCTGACCGCCCTCTAGCTCTGCGCTACCTGGCCGAGGCCAGCAGGGGGTAGGGGTTCACCGGGCGGCCGCCGCTCGGGTGCCACTCGAAGTGGACGTGGCACGGGCCGCCCCGGGCGTTTCCGGTGTTGCCGTTGCTGGCGATGACCTGGCCGGCCGACACCGCCTTGCCGGACGAGATGCCGGGGGCGTAGCCGCGCAGGTGGGCGTAAAAGAAGACGTCGCCGTTGGACGCTCTGAGATACAGCGAGGTGCCGCCGGCGCCGCTCGACGTCAGACGCTGGATCGCCCCGTCGGTGACCGCGATCACCGGAGCGCCGCAGGGCGACATCACGTCGGTGCCCTGGTGCCGGCGCCCGCCCGACCGGGGAGCGCCCCAGGTGTTGGCGAATGCGGCCGGGGACACCGGAAGCGTGAACTTGGCGAAGCGGCCGGCGGAGCCCACCGTCGCTCCCTTCGGCTGGGGGACCTGGACGGCGGCGACCTTGGGAGCGCCCTTGGCCGTGGCCTCGAGCTGCGCCCTGCGCTCGGCGCTGAGGCGCTGCCTTTTCGCTTCGGCCTCCTTCAGGGCCGCCGCTGCGGCCTTTCGCCTGGCCTCCTCGGCCTGCCTGGCCTCGGCCAGCCGGTCCTCGAGCCGCTCGCGCTGGGCGCCGAGGTCCCGGATCAGCCGGCTCTGCCTGGCCTCCTCGGCCTGGAGCGCGGCTGCCGCCTCGTCGCTGCGTTCCTGGGCGACGCTCAGCTCCTCCATGAGCCGGGTGTCGTTGCTGCCGAGGACCCCCATGAAGTGGACCCGTCGCACGAACTCGCCGAAGCTGGTCGCAGTCAGCAGCTGCCCGAGCATCTGGGTGGCGCCGCCGTTGCGGTACATGTAGCCGGCCCGGGCCTTGAGCGCCTCGGACTTGGCCGCGATGGTCGCCTGGGCTTCCTGCTGTTGCTTGGTCAGGGCGGCCTGCTTCGCCTCGGTCTGGGCGAGCCGGGTCTCCAGCTTGCCGTACTCGGCCGCTACGGCGTCCATCTGCTTTTGGATCGACTCGCTGGAGGCTCCAAGTGCCGGAGAGGCGGGTACGACGGCGCCCAGCAATAGGACGGCCAGCACCGCCAGGAGGGGGTGGTTTGGTCCGGACGGGGAATCGAAACGTCGCATCCGGTGAAAGTCTCTCACCGACCGGTGCAAAAGGGAACACGCCGGCCCCGCATTTTTCGCGCTCTAGGCGAGCGAGGGGGTCCAGGTGGCAAGACTTTCAAGAGGCTTCATAATGGATAGGAGCATCGGAGTTCGGATCGTTCGCGAGCAGCTGCATTCCTATGGCGGAGCGGACCGATCGCTGGTATAGTTCTTTGTTCCGGCCTCTGGCTGCGCGTTTGACGCGTGCCCGAAGATTGGCCGGGGAAACAATCCTCCGGCGTAGTCCCACGATCCAAGCTCCAGGCTGGAGCACGGGTCTAGGAGCGCCCGGATCGCTGAATGTTAGCGGCCCGGTGCCTGGGAAAGCCGGAATTAAGTGAGGATATGGCCACTAAGGACAAGTCTGGCAAGGAAGCACCTATCAGGGTGGAGGGGACGGTCGTAGAGCCGCTTCCCAACGCCATGTTCCGGGTCGAGATCCCGGGCGGCCACAAGGTCCTGGCTCATATCGGCGGAAAAATGAGAATGAACTACATCCGGGTGCTGCCTGGAGACAGGGTTGAGGTGGAGATGTCCCCCTACGACTTGACCAGGGGGCGCATCGTCTGGCTCTTCCGGAACAGATAGGACTTAGTGGATGAAGGTAAGGCCGAGCGTGAAAAAGATGTGTGAGAAGTGCAAGATCATTCGCCGGCACGGGCGCGTCCGGGTCATCTGCACCAACCCCCGCCACAAGCAGGTACAAGGATGAAGCTGAGCGAGCGCATGCGAGCGAATCCAAGCCTTTCAAACTCCGGTCCGCAGCGACCGAAGGGAGCGTAGGCCGTGGCACGGGTAGCAGGAGTAGACCTGCCTCGGGACAAGCGGCTGGAAGTCGGGCTTACCTACATCTTCGGAGTGGGCCCCACCCGGGCTCGCACGATCCTCAAGGGTTCCATGATCGACGGTGACAAGCGGGTCTCCGACCTCACCGAGGACGAGGTCATGCGCCTGCGTGGATACATCGAGGGCAACTACCAGGTCGAAGGTGACCTGCGGCGTGAGGTGGCCCAGAACATCAAGCGCAAGGTTGAGATCGGCTGCTACCAGGGAATCCGGCACCGCCGGAGCCTGCCGGTGCACGGGCAGCGGACCCACACCAACGGCCGCACCCGCAAGGGACCGAAGAAGACCGTCGGCGTGAAGCGGAAGAAGGGAAAGTAAGGCGTGGCCAAACCCAAAAAGCCAAAGCGCAAGGAAAAGAAGAACGTTCCCCACGGGCAGGCTCACATCAAGTCTTCCTTCAACAACACCATCGTCTGCATCACCGACCTCGAGGGCAACGCCCTGTCGTGGGCTTCCGCCGGCAACGTGGGCTTCAAGGGCTCCCGCAAGTCCACGCCGTTTGCAGCCCAGCTCGCCGCCGAGTCCGCCAGCAAGCGGGCCCAGGAGCACGGCGTTCGTAAGGTCGACGTATTCGTTAAGGGGCCCGGTTCGGGCCGGGAGACGGCCATCCGCTCCCTGCAGGCGTCCGGCCTGGAGATCCTGGGAATCATGGACGCGACTCCGGTTCCCCATAACGGCTGCCGCCCCGTCAAGCGGCGAAGGGTGTAAGTAAATGCCTAATCAACCATCCCCAGTCTGCCGGCTTTGCCGCCGGGAGCGCGTGAAGCTTTACCTCAAGGGCACCCGGTGCGACTCGGGCAAGTGCGCAATCGAGCGCCGTCCCTACCCTCCGGGCGACCACGGCCGCGGCCGGATCAAAGAGAGCGAGTACCTGCTGCAGCTTCGTGAGAAGCAGAAGGCGCGTCGCATCTACGGCGTCCGGGAGAAGCAGTTCCGCCTCTACTACGACAAGGCCACCCGGTCCAAGGGTGTCACCGGCGCCAAGCTGCTCCAGCTTCTGGAGAGCCGCCTCGACAACGTGGTCTACCGGGGCGGGCTGGCGATGAGCCGGCCCCAGGCCCGGCAGTTCGTGGGCCACGGCCACTTCCAGGTCAACGGAAAGAAGGTGGACATCCCCTCCTACCACGTGAAGCCGGGGGACGTCGTCGAGGTACGGAAGCGCTCCCAGAGCGTCGACCGCATCGTCGAGGCCGCCGCCTACGCCGCGGGCAGGACCATTCCCAACTGGCTGAACCTGGAGGCAGGCGAGCTCCGCATCACAGTTTCGGCCGAACCGGCCCGCGAGATGATCGACGTTCCCGTCCAGGAGCAGATGATCGTCGAGCTCTACTCGAAGTAGCCCCAGGAAGGACTTACTACATGGAATCCAACATGCTTGTGGTCCATCGCCCCCAGATCAGCTTCGACACTCAAGAGGACGAGAACTTCGCCCGAGTGAGCATCGAGCCGCTGGAGCCGGGCTTTGGATACACACTCGGCAACTCGCTTCGGCGCACGCTGATCTCCTCGATCCCCGGTGCGGCCGTCACCGCCATCAAGGTGCAGGGCGTACAGCACGAGTTCTCCACCATCCCGGGGGTGAAGGAGGACGTCACCGACATCATCCTGAACATCAAGCAGCTGGTGCTGCGCTCCGACGCCCCGGACAGCGTGATTCTCCGGCTGAACGTGAACGGTCCCCAGGACGTCACCGGCGGCGACATCGAGCTTCCGGCCGGGATCGAGGTGCTGAACCCCGACCTGCACATCTGCACGATCAACAAGCGGGCCCGTCTGGAGATGGAGATGACCGTCGAGATGGGCCGCGGCTACGTCTCCGCGGAGCGCAACAAGCCGGCGGGCGCCCCCATCGGCCTGATCCCGATCGACTCGATCTTCTCGCCGGTGCGCCGGGTCACCTACTCGGTGGAGCCGACCCGTGTCGAGCAGAAGACCGACTACGACCGGCTGATCGTCGACATCGAGACCAACGGGGGGCTGAGCGCCAAGGAGGCCCTGTCGGCCGCCGGGCGCACGCTGGTCGAGCTGTTCCAGCTCTTCGCCGAGCTGGCCGAGGGTCCGGGCCTGCAGCTCGGCCCCGAGCCGGGCGCCGGGGGCGAGGGCACCGACCTGGCGCAGCCGATCGAGGAGATGGACTTCTCCGTCCGCTCCTACAACTGCCTGAAGCGTGAGGGGGTAACCACGATCGGCCAGCTCGTCGAGAAGTCGGAGCAGGACCTGCTGGACATCCGCAACTTCGGGCAGAAGTCGATCGACGAGGTCAAGCAGAAGCTTGCCGAGCTCGGCCTGGGCCTCAAGCAGCGGAGCGTCGGCTAGCCATGCCGAAGCCCACCAAAG
>DATABX010000460.1:0-1779 GCA_036259335.1 Actinomycetota bacterium | reverse complement strand
GGCGTTGGTGCCGCCGATGCCGAACGAGTTGACCCCGGCCCGGCGGGGACCGTCCGGGTTCCAGTCGCGAAGCTCGGTGTTCACGAAAAAGGGCGTCGACGCGAAGTCGATCTTGGGGTTGGGCTTGTCGAAGTGCAGGCTCGGGGGAATCCGGGCGTGCTTCAGCGCGAGAACCGCCTTCTGGAAGCTTGCAATGCCGGCGGCGGCGTCGAGGTGGCCGATGTTGGTCTTCACCGACCCGATCGCGCAGTAGCCGACCCGGTCGGTCGAGGCGCGGAAAGCCTCGGTCAGGGCGGAGATCTCGATGGGGTCGCCCAGCTCGGTGCCGGTGCCGTGGGCCTCGACGTAGGTGACGGTTTCGGGGGTGATGCTGGCCAGCTGCTGCGCAGTGGCGATGACCTCGGCCTGACCGCGGGCGCTCGGGGCGGTGTAGCCGATCTTGGCCGAGCCGTCGTTGTTCACCGCGAAGCCCTTCAGCACCGCCCAGATGTTGTCGCCGTCCTCCTGCGCCTCCGACAGGCGCTTGAGCAGCACCGCACCGACTCCGCTGCCGGGCACGAACCCCCGCCCCTGGGCGTCGAACGCCCGGGTGTGGCCGTCCGGCGACATCGGCCAGCCCGGCTGGTACGGGTAGCCGGATTTCACCGGCACCCAAACCGAGGCGCCCCCGGCAAGCGCCATGTCGCACTGGTAGTTCAGCAGGCTCTGGGCCGCCATGCACACCGCCACCAGGGAGGTCGAGCACGCCGACTGCACTACCACGCTCGGGCCGGTCAGGTTGAGCTTGTACGACAGGCGGGTGGCCAGAAAGTCCTTGTCGGTGAACATCGCCGGGCCGCCCCGGCCCTGGGTGCCGAGTCCGGCCAGCACGTAAGTGTTGGTGCTGACGCCGGCTAACACGCCGATGGAGCCGTCGTAGGCGTCCGGGTTGTAACCGGCCTGCTCGACCGCCTCCCATCCCCGCTCGAGGAACAGCCGGTGCTGCGGGTCCATGGTCTTGGCCTCTTCCGGCGAGTAGCCGAAGAAGGTGGCGTCGAACATCTCGGTGTCCTCGAGGATCCCCTTGGCCTTGATCCAGGGGGTGTCCTGCGGGGCCCAGACCGGCGTCTCGTGTTCTTCGTTCGAGAAGGTCGAGATCGACTCGACTCCCTTGCACAGGTTGTCCCAGTACTCGGTGAGGTTCCGGGCGCCCGGGTAGCATCCCGCCATCCCAATGACGGCAACCGCCTCTAGAGCTTCCTCTTGTTGAATCTCACTCATCGGGGCCCACTCCTCCTTGTTTCTCCCCGCCGCCCCCTGGCCTGCCTTCTGAGCGAAGCCTGCTGCTTCTCCACCCTACTGCGCACCTTCGCCAGCGAGCTCTCGGGCGCCTCGGTTCCCGAGAAGCGGCGCGCCAGCTCCTCGACCGTAGTCAGCCGGAACAGGTCGACGATCGGTATCTCGGCCCCGAACGCCGCCCGGAGCCGGTTCTGCATCTCGAACAGCAACAGCGAGTGGCCGCCGAGGTCGAAGAAGTTGTCCTTGAGCCCCACCCGCTCCTCGCCGAGCACCTCGGACCAGATGGCGGCGATGCGCTTCTGAACGTCGGTCACCGGCGGATCGAAGGACTCGCCCACGCCGGCCGGCTGCTTCGGCGCAGGTAGGTGCCTCAGGTCCAGCTTGCCGTTGGGGGTCAGCGGCAGGGAGTCCATCAGCACGATCCAGGTGGGAATCATGTGGTCCGGCAGCCACTCGCGAAGGAAACAGCGCAGGTCGTTGACGTACTCCGCCTCGCTCTGC
>DATABX010000459.1:0-3176 GCA_036259335.1 Actinomycetota bacterium | reverse complement strand
GCTCGCCGACCCGGGTGTTGCCCTCGCCGCCGGCCAGGTACACGCCGAACAGTCCCCGGTCGGGGATGGTGCCGCCGCTGGTGACCGCCAGCAGCCGGGCGTTGCCCCGGGCGCTGAGGGTCCCGGTCACCCGGTCCCAGTTGATGCGGGGCCTCAGCTCGGCGAACTCGTCGCTGGGGTACAGGCCGCTCAGCATGTCGAGCACGCCGACCAGGGCGCTGGTGGGCAGCCCCTCGAAGGGAGCGGCCCGGCGGACGACGTTCTCGAGCTCGTCCAGGGTCCAGTCCTCCATCGCCAGCATCGAGACGATGTGCTGGGCCAGGACGTCCAGCGGGTTGCGCGGGTAGCGCAGCGCCTCGATCTCCCCGGTCTTCATCCGCTCCACCACCACCGCCGACTCCACCAGGTCCCCCCGCCACTTCGGCAGGATCACCCCGCGGCTGACCGCCCCGACCTGGTGGCCGGCCCGGCCCACCCGCTGCAGGCCGGAGGAGACGCTGGTCGGCGCCTCGACCTGCAGCACCAGGTCGACTGCGCCCATGTCGATCCCCAGCTCAAGCGACGAGGTGGCGACGACCGCCTTCAGCAGCCCCATCTTCAGCTCCTCCTCGATGAGCTTGCGCTGCTCCTTGGAGACCGAGCCGTGGTGCGCCCGTGCGATCTGCTCGCCCGCCAGCTCGTTCAGCTGGGCGCACACCCGCTCCGACAGGCGCCGGCTGTTGACGAAGACGATCGTCGAGCGGTGGGCCTGGATCAGCTCCACCAGGCGGGCCTCGATGCTGGGCCAGATCGTCCGGTGCTCCCCGTCCCTCACCGCCGAGCCCTCGCTGATCTCGGTGACCTCCTCGCCCATCTCGGCCATGTCCTCCACCGGCACGACGACCGTCAAATCGAACTGTTTGTTCGAGGGCGGGTTCACGATCGTGACCTCTCGCCGGCCGCCGAGGAACCTGGCCACCTCGTCCAGCGGCCTCACGGTTGCCGACAGGCCGATCCGTTGCGCCGGCTTGTCCAGTAGGGCGTCGAGCCGCTCCAGGCTGACCGCCAGGTGGGCGCCCCGCTTGGTGCCGGCGACCGCATGCACCTCGTCGACGATCACCGTGTCGATAAACCTCAGGGTGTCCCTCGCCTGGGAGGTCAGCAAGAGGAACAGCGACTCCGGCGTGGTGATCAGGATGTCAGGCGGGTGGGTGGGGAACCTGCGGCGCTCCTCCTGCGGGGTGTCGCCGGTGCGCAGTCCGAAGGTGATCCGGGGTACGGGCAGCCCGAGCCGTTCGGCCGCCCGGGCGATGCCGGTGACCGGGGAGTTCAAGTTGCGCTCGACGTCGACCGCCAGGGCCTTCAGCGGGGAGACGTAGAGCACCCGGAGGCGCTCCTTGGGCGGGGGCGCCGGCGAGGTGGCGATGCGGTCGAGCGCCCACAGGAACGCGGCCAGCGTCTTGCCCGAGCCGGTGGGGGCAACTACCAGGGTGGCCTTGCCCTTGGCCACCGAGGCCCAGGTCCCTTCCTGCGCAGGGGTCGGGCCGGCGAAGCTCGACTCGAACCAGCTCCGGGTGGCCTCGGAGAAGAGGGAGAGTGCGCTTCGCTTGCTCGGCATCAGTTCCAGTTTGCCCCCGGCCGGTGACAGGTTCCGTCCTAATTACAGCCTGGATTGAGCCTTAACCTATGCCGCTTTGCTGCCGATAACCATCGGAGGTCAGTTTCTGGCCTTCTGATCCCATCGGGCGGAGGAGTCCACTTGATCGACGGGCAGGGGCTTGACGGGGCGGTCAGCGCAGCGAAAGCCGGCGCCGACTGGGGCTGGACCGCCCTCTACCGCGCCCTCGCCCCCACGATCACCGGGTACGTGCGAGCTCAGGGCGCCCGGGAACCGGAAGACGTCACGGCCGAGGTCTTCATCCAGGCGGTCAGGGGCATCGACCGCTTCAAAGGCGACGGCGCCGCCTTCCGTTCCTGGATCTTCTGCATCGCCCACAACAAGGTGGTCGACGACCACCGGCAGCGCCGTCGCCGGCCGGTCGACCTGAAGCCCGACGCCGGGCGCAACGTCGTCCACCCGGTCAACGTCGAGGACCAGGCGCTGCGTAACCTGGCCGACATCAAGGTCCGCCAGATGTTTTCCCAGCTCACCCCGGACCAGCGGACCGTTCTTTATCTCAGGATGATCGGCGGGCTGACCCTGGAGGAGGTGGCGAAGGTCGTCGGCAAGCCCCTGTCGGCGGTCAAGGCACTCCAGCGGCGGGGACTCGGCGCGATCAAGCGCGAGCTTCCGGCCCAGGGGTATCAAATCGACCAGCCCAACCGTTTACCGGCCATAGGGTGAATTACGTGCATATCAGCGACGGCGACTTCGACAAGATCCTTTCAGGCCAGTCCGGGCCGGCCGGCCCGGAGGCTTCCGAGCTGGCGCGCATGAAGCGGGAGTTGAACGCCGCCTACGTCCGGCCGGTCCCTCCGGCGACCGAGTCCCGGCACTTGAGCGCCATCCTGCAGGCCAACCAGAACCGGTCGCGCCCGGGTGCCGCAGGTGCAGGAGCCGGGCTGGACCCGGTGCTGGCGCCGCTGCGTCAGCTGGCGTCGGGGTTCCGGCGGATCGGCTTCGTCCGGCTGTCCGGGTCCACCGCGGTATGGGTCGTGGCGCTGTCGATGTTCCTGGTCACCGCGACCGGTGGACTGGCGGCAGCCGGAGTGCTTCCCGGCCCGATCCAGTCGGCGGTCTCGTCGGCGGCGGCAACGGTCGGAATCGACGTGCCGGACCCCGATCCGGCCGTGAAGCAGGTCGAGGTCGACGATCCGGTGCGCCCGGGCGGCGTCGCCGTGTCCGAGAGCGATCTCGCCGGCCAGCAGGCGGCGCTCGCCGCCGCCGAGCAGTCGATCCAGGCTGCCGAGCAGGCCCAGAAGGCGGCTCAGGAGGCGGCGGCCACCTCGGCCCGGTGCATCGAGAACGCCATGGGGCAGGTTTCGGCGATGGTCGACGGCATCCTCGGCGCCAGCAGTCAGGCCCAGGCGCAGGCGGTTGTGAATCAGGCCCGGAGCATCGGCAGCAACGTCAAGGCATGCGCCGACCAGGCGGCGTCGGTCGGCCAGCTTGGGGTGGGCCACGCCACCCAGGCGGCGGCCCTGGCACAGAGTGCAACCGCAGGCCGGCCGGTGATGAGCCCGCAGGTGCGCAGTGC
>DATABX010000458.1:0-5666 GCA_036259335.1 Actinomycetota bacterium | reverse complement strand
GCTCCGCTGGCTTTGTTGACCAGGTTCTCGAGCATCACGTTGGCGGCGAGCGACTCGTCTTCGTGGTGCGGGCACTGGATGGCGCCGACTACGTCGTCCACCGGCCAGTACAAGTTCAACGCCCCGTGCGACCCCGCCAGCCCGGCGATCCCCTTTGCGCCGACCGCGGCCAGCCGGTCCAGATCGAAGCGTTTGGCCAGCGGGTGCGACGCGAGCGCATCGGCCGCCCGGTCGGCGGTTTCGGTGGTGAGCGCAATCAGGTCGAACTCGTCGACCGCCGCCATCAGCCCCAGGAACTCCTCCTCCGGCATGATTTCGCCGTCGGCGCCGTAGCGGCTCGCTCCTTCCAGGGTCAGCGTGGCGCGGGGCCGCTCGGGCATCTGCCGGGGGTGGATCGCTCCCAGATACGCCTGGTGCGACGGGTAGGCCATCGCCTGGTCGAAGCTGCGCAGGCTCCCCAGGAAGCGCTCCTGCAGCTCGGGGTTCTTCGGCAGTTCCCGGCTCGGCTTGCTGCCGTGGCGTGCCATTCCGGGGAGGTGGCCCAGAACCTGGCTTGCGGCGGTGACAACTGGTTGGTCGGTCATAGTCTCGTCAATTCTCTCCTGGCTTGAAGATTGTGGGTTTGTGTACCGGGGTCGAGACGGCTTTGAGGGCGGTTTCGACGAGCAGGCGGCGCCAGGCCTTCTCCTCTTTGGGCCCGAGGGCCGGGTCGCCGGCAGGATACGGGATGCCTTTGGTCGGCACCACCCGTGGAGCGCCCACCCGGAGGGCGATCGGCACGAGGTTGCAGAGCAGGGCGGTGGGGATGCCGGCCCTCTCCAGCTCTTTAGCAAGCGTTGACCCGCAACGCGTACCGGTGCCTCAGGTGGAGGTCAGGATCGCAGCCTGCACTCCCTGCTTGCGAAGCTCGGCCGCCCACTCGACGCCGTAGCGGGCGCCGTCGGCGACCGAAGTGCCGTTTCCGGTGGTGACGAAGTACTCGGCGTAGAGCCGGCCGATGGTCCCCTCGGCCTGCAGCTCCCGGGAGACGTCCAAAGGGAGGATGCGGTTGGGGTCGGCGTTGGCGATCACCGTCGAGAACCCGCCGTGGACCGATACGTGCGAGCCCTCCTCCAGCGCCTGCAGGTCGTCCAGCGGGTAACGGAGCCACTTGGTGGCCCGGGCCGACTCCAGCCGGCCGGGGTTGCCGGCGGGGACCAGGCCGCCCTCGGTGAGCAGCGCCACCAGCGCCTCGGAGGGGTCGGCCACCGGCCCGGCCGGGGTGACCGCTCCGAAGTCGGGCATGGGGATCTCGGTCGCCGTCCGGTCGCCGGCCAGCCGGGCGAGCGCCAGGTCGACCGCCCGGGTGGCCGCGTTGGAGTCCGCCAGCCTGTTCCGGCGAGCCCCGCCCCCGACCAGGCCGTCCTCGGCGGTGATCGCCTCTCCGGCCGCCAGCTTGCGGATTGCGCTGGCGACGGTTTCAAGAGTGGTGCCCATCTCGCGGGCGGTGGTTCCGGTGGCGACCACCGGCGCCGGGGACGCCTCCGCCAGACCCGGGTTCTCCTTGTGCATGGCGGCGAGTGCGACCAGTCCGGCGTTCCTGGCGGCTGCGGCTACCCGGCCGCAGGCGATGCCGTACCGGCCGCTGGTGAACGCCGGGCCGGCGACCAGCATCTCGGCCCCGGTCTTTTTGACGAGCTCCAGGATCTCGGCGGTCGCCCCCTCGCTGGAGGCGGCGTAGTCGTCGCCGCAAAAAACAGTGGCTACGATCTGGTGCTCGTCGCCCAGGAGCGAGGCGAGCTTGCGGCCCGGCCCGGTGGGGCTCTCCCGCACCTCGGGGCCGACGCCGGCCTTGTCCTCCCCGCCGACACCGGCGAAGAACTGGTTGACGTAGTGGACGATCTTCATGCCGTAGCCTCCGCGGTGCAGGTGAGCCGGCCCCAGCCGATCGGGCTGAGGCTGCCGTAGATCGCGGCGACCGGAAGGGTCATCTCGGCGGTGGCATCCAGGCCGTTGAGGTCGACGACCTCGCCGCCCAGCGCCCGGTCGACCGCGTCCAGGGCGATTCTCTCGTCGTAGTTGCCGGTGCTGATCATCGCGGTGGCGGTGGTGGGCGGTCCGACGACCGGGGGCCCGGTGCCGTCCGGTCCGCTCATCTCGGCGAAGATCCCGACGCCGACCAGGCCCATCGCCTCGAGTGCGTCGACCTTCAGCGAGATGTCGGAGTCGGCGTTCCCGCCGCCCTCCTTGGTGACCACCGCGGCGTCGAGCCCCATCTGGCGGGCGAGCCGGGCGGCGTGGGCCGAGGTCAGCTCCTTCAGGGTCTGGTCGACCGGCTCGGGCGACAGGATCACCCCGCCGAACACCAGGTCCCTGCCGTTCCGCTCGCGCAGCGCGGCGACCACCGGGTTGTTCTGATGGACGAAGGTCGGATTCTTGAGGCCGGGGTGGCCGTACTGGCCGCTGACGACGGCGCCGTCGTCCAGCTCGTTGGGGTCGATGGCGGTGGGCATGGAGTTGGCCATCGTACGGCCGTAGACGAACACGTCCTTGAAGGCTCCCTGGGTCTGCAGGTTGACGATTGCGCCGACCCGGGGAAGGGATGATCCGGCAGCTGCGCTGAGCGGTGCGATCTCCTCGACTGCATCCGGTTCGGCCTCCAGGGCCAGGTCGGCCAGCGCCACCGCCACCCGCATGGCGCCCAGGCGCAGGGCCTGGTCGACCTCCGGCCAGCCGGCGTCCTCGGCGGGTTCGAACTCGATGACCAGGTTGTTGGTCCCGCCGAGAAAGCTGAGCTCGGCGGCCGGTCCGTTCATCTGCACCATGCCCTCCTGGGCTCGGGGGAGCCTGCCGGCGACCACCACGGCGACTCCCCGCAGTACGTGGGTCTCGCCGGTGCCCTGGGGCAGCGCCGGCCCGAGAAAGCCGGGAAAGATCCCACCGCCGCCGGCCGCTTTGGTCCTCGGCTCCAGGGAGTCGAGGATCTTCACAATGCGCACGCTCTCACCGGGCCGGGCCCAGGACAGCCGGGTGGAGGCCAGCGCCGGACCGGCGAGCAGATCCTGAAGCTGCTGCTGCGAAGCCACCAGTTTCCCGCCGTTCAACCCCGGCGTGTCGCCGAATGCCACGGACTGCACCCGGTGCACGCACCGTCGTAGCCCTGCAAAGCCGTTGGTTTCCGCCACCAGACCTCCTGTCGAGCGCGCGGGCAGATCGGTCGACCGCGCGAATTCATATTGAGACTACCCACTTGGGGGGCATTTCCGCACCTTCGGCTACTTGAACTCCCGCTTTAGCGCCGACCGGGCGGCGTGGTAACCGCACATCCCGTGGACTCCGCCGCCGGGCGGAGTGGCGGAGGAGCAGAGATACAGGCCCTCGATCGGGGTGGTGTAGGGGTCGATCCGGGCCACCGGGCGGGTGAAGAGCTGACGGAGATCCTGCACGCCCCCGTTGATGTCGCCGCCGACGTAGTTGGCGTTGTGGCGCTCAAGCTCAGCCGGGCTGCGGGTGGTGCGGGCGAGGATCAGGTCTTTGAACCCGGGCGCCGCCCGCTCGATCTGGTCCTCGATCGCTTCGGTCATGTCGACCGGATATCCGTTGGGGACGTGGCAGTACCCCCAGAGCGTGTGCTTGCCCTCAGGCGCACGGGACGGGTCGGCAACGCTCTGCTGGGCGATGATGCAGTACGGGCGGGCGGCGTGCCGTCCCTCCCACACCGCCCGCTCGCTGGCAGAGATCTGCTCGAAGGTACCCCCCAGGTGCACGGTGCCGGCCTCCCGGCAGAACCGGTTGCGCCAGGGGACCGGTCCGTCGAGGGCCCAGTCGACCTTGAACACCGAGGGCCCGTACCGGTACCGGTGCAGCAGGAACCGGTAGCTCTTCGGCAGCCGGTCGCCGGCGATCTTCTCCAGCAGCCGGGGTGCGGTGTCGAGCAGCGCCACCCGGTGCTTCGGCAGGTCGTCCAGACTCTCCACCGGCCGGCCGGTCACCACCTCGCCCCCAAGCGACTCGAGCAGCGACCCCATGGCGTCGGCCAGGCTCTGGGTGCCGCCCTTGGCGACCGGCCACCCCACGGCGTGCCCGAGCATCGCGAGGATCAGTCCGAAGCCGCCGGTCACCAGCCGGTCGAGGGGCAGGATCGAGTGGGCGGCCACTCCCGCGAGCAGCGCCCGGGCCGGGTCGCCCTCGAACATCGACGCCAGGCCTTTGGCGGAACGAATCGCCTGGACCCCGAAACGCCCGGCCGAGATCGGGTGGCGGGGAGGACGCAGGGGGCCGAGGAACTGCTCGACCAGGTGCTCGTGGAAGCGGACGAACGGCACCATCAGCTTCACGTAGTCGTCGGCGTCCCGGCCCAGGTGCGAGGCGGTCTGGGGTACCGACATCTCCAGGGCCGCAACCCGGCCGTCGTCCAGCGGGTGGGCCAGCGGCACCTTCGGCTGCAGCAGCTCGAGCCCGTGGTCGGCCAGCGGGAGGGTCGACAGAAACGGCGACGCCATGGCCAGCGGGTGGATCGCCGAGCACAAGTCGTGGACGAAGCCGGGAAGGGTCAGCTCCCCGGAGCGCATGCCTCCGCCGATCGTCGGCTCGGCTTCGAGGACCTGGACCGAGAGTCCTCGCTGAGCAAGGGTGATGGCGGCCGCAAGCCCGTTGGGGCCGGAACCAACCACGACGGCGTCGAAGCTATCGGTCAAGGTGGTCCCCAGCCTAGCGCCGCATGTCGTAAGTTGTTAGCGCAATGGAATCGGGTACTGGAGGGAATCGATGACGGCACAGAGGGTCGGATACCAGGGAGAGCCGGGCGCCTACAGCGAGAAGGCGGCCAGGTTCCTGTTTCCGGACGCCACACTGGTGCCCTTCCGCTCCTTCCACAAGGTGTTCGAGGCCACCGAGATCAGCGCCATCGACTTTGGTGTGGTGCCGCTGGAGAATTCGCACGCCGGTTCCATCAACGACACCTACGACCTGCTCGTTCGCCACGGGGTCCAGATCGTGGCCGAGACCATCGTACGGATCCACCACTGCCTGCTGGCGCCGGAGGGGGTCGCGATCACCGAGGTGAGCTACGTCTACTCCCACCCGCAGGCGCTGGAGCAGTGCGAGGAGTTCCTCGACAGCCTCCGGGCCGACCGCATCGCGGTCTACGACACCGCCGGGGCCGCCAAGCTGATAGCCGAGGAGGACAAACCCGGGTCGGCGGCGATCGCGTCGGAGGAAGCCGGCAACCTCTACGGCCTGCAGATCCTGGAGCGCAACATCGAGGACCGGGCGGACAACTCGACCAAGTTCGTGGCGATCAGCCGGAGCGCCACCACCCAGATGGGCCCGCCGGAGAAGACCTCGATCGTTTTTGCGCTGAACAACATCCCGGGCGCCCTGTACTCGTGCCTCAAGGAATTTTCAGATCGGCAGCTGAACCTGACGAAGCTGGAGAGCCGCCCGTCGGGCGCCAAGGCGTGGCAGTACCACTTCTACCTGGACTTCGACGCCCCCACCAAGGACCCGGTGGCACAGGACTTGCTCTCGGCGCTGGCCAACCGGACTTCCTTCCTGAGAGTCCTGGGCTCCTACCCGCACGCAACGAAGGCGGTCTGAACCGGTCTCATCTCAGGCGGTGGCCTCCGCGGGCTCGCTTAGCTCAAAGATGTTGCCTTCGCTGTCCTTGAACCAGGCGGCTTTTCCGT
>DATABX010000457.1:0-9062 GCA_036259335.1 Actinomycetota bacterium | reverse complement strand
CGGGTCCAGCATCCGGTGCCGGGCGATGGTGGCGGCGGCTGCCTGGGGCGCCCTCACGGCGCTACCCGCGCCAGCCACTTCTCGGGGTTTCGGACCTCTTCGAGGTCCGGCAGCGCCTCGACCGACTCGAAGACCGCTCGGGCGCCCGGCGAGCCGGCGCTTGCGTAGATCGTCTCGAAGAAGTGCTGACCCTGGGCGTACTGAGCCTTTTTGAGCTCGAAGCCCATCACCTTGGCCAGAAGTTTCGCCAGCGGGCTGCCGATGGTGCCACCGCCGCGCAGCGCCTGGCTCATCCGGGGCTGGCTGGGGATCCGGCCCTCGGCGATCCGGTCCATCACGAAGTTGCCGTGTCCCTCGATCACCGACATGAAGGCTTGCAGGCGGTTGAACACCTCCAGCTGCTCCGGCTCGAGCACCCGAAAGATCAGCGGCACTCCCGACTCGTCCTTGGCCGCGGTCTTGAACGAGGACATCATCCGGTCGACCAGCGTCTTGGCGTCCATCTCCATCGACTCGAGCATCTGCCCGACAAGCTCCAAAAAGTGCGGGCGCACCCAGGCGTTCGCCTCGAACTGGCCTCGGTGGGTCAGCTCGTGGAGGACGATCCAGAGCCGGAAGTCCCGGGGAAGGAAGCCGAACCGCCGCTCCATCATCACGATGTTGGGGCCGACGAACCACACCTGGTTCTGGTGGGCCATCAAGATGTCGTACTGGCCGAGGACCCGCTGCGACAAAAAGCCCAGGACGGTTCCGAGCTGCGCTCCGAGCGCCGCCTTGTAGGCGAACCTGGCCCCCGGCAGCGCCGGAGCGGACTCCATGCGCTTCTCGACCTTGTCCAGGAGGGGGGACATCAGCTCGAGCATCGAGGTGACGTTGCTGGATGCCCACTCCTGGCGGGAGAGGACCCGGGCGACCGCGGGTTGGGCGGGAACGAAGCCGCTCTCCTCGGCGATAAGGGGCTCCGCCTCCACTACGAGGGCCTCGAAGTGCTCCTGCAAGCCGTCCAGCAGGTAGGACTGGTCGAGGGAGCCGGGTTGGGCGAACTTGGCGGCGAACCTCGCCGCGACGCCCTGGTCGACCAGGTCGGTCATTGTTCCGGGTCCGAGGTTACGGGTTGGTAGGGCCGAAGTCCGCTCAGGACGAGGCCTCGCTCGAAGGGTGTGCGGGCACCTGCTCAGCTTAACAGCGGGCGCGGCTTAGCGAATTGTCGGGTTCAGTTGTGGCGATACTGGGTGAGGATGGTGCTTTTAGTTGTGGTGCTGCGGGGGTTCGAGGGCGGGACAGGAGCAGGCGCCCTCGGGGAGTGCTAGCTGACCTTCTTGCCTCTGAGGCGGGGAATCTTCACGTCGGCGTGGATGAAGCAAGTGTCGCGACGGTTGTACATGGAAAGCTTGGTGATGCAACCCTCGTGGGCGCACAACCGGTCCTCTGCGTAACGGCGGGACCGCTTTGGCAAACCCACTGCGTGAGCCCCTCTGATCGCTGCCGATGCCACGTTCATCCCTCCTCTTCAAATCTTCGCCCTGAAAAGCCGATGTCACGTATTCGCTACGCGTGAAAACGTGTATTGGTACGGATGTATTCCCCACGCCAAGTTTTTTGTAATCCAACGGCTTTGTCGGGCAGAAACCCCTGTCAATAGGAGAAATGGAGCCGGAGCGGGGAATCGAACCCCGGACCTACGCATTACGAGTGCGTTGCTCTACCGTCTGAGCTACCCCGGCTTGGGACACGGACGCGGCGAACCGCAAGGATGAGCGTCCGATTTCCAGTTTACTCAGCGGGCGCCCCGGCGGATGGCTAGGCGAGCCGGAGCAGCAGCGACTCGATCACCAGAGGGGCGTTGGCGTTGTTGCGCAACGCCATCTGGGCGTCCAGGCAGTGCTCGATCATGTCCACCCAGAACTTGGTCGGCCGGGTGGGGGCGGCCGCCAGCAGGCGGCCGGCGTGGTCCGACGCAATCAACGCCCCGGCCGGCGCCCCTGCCGAGGCGGCCGCCAGATCCCGGAAGGCGGCCCCGAGCCAGGAAAGGAAATCGATGAGAACCTCGGTCTCCACCCGCCGCAGGGTGCGTTTGTTGCGGTCCGCCAGCCGCTTCTTCCACGCCGCCTGGCCTTCCTTGCCGCTGTCCTTCTCCAGCCGGGCCAGCTCGGCCGCCTGCTGCTTCTCCAGGTTCTCCCGGGCGGCTCCGGCCATCGCCTTCACCGCGTCGGCCGCGCCGAGAGCCGACGCGACAGACAGCTGAGGTTCGGTCGCCACCTCGAGCGCTTTCGCACGCAGCTCGGCGGTCTCGGGCCGGCCGGCCATCGAGACGGCAGCGTTCAGGTCGCCACGGGAGATCCGCACCAGCCGCTGGGCCTGCACGTCGTCCATCTCGAAACGGCTGCGGAGCAGGCCGAGCATCGCTTCCTCGGCGATCGGCGGGAACTCGACGATCTGGCACCGGGACAGGATGGTGGGGAGGAAGGGCTGTACCGCCGAGGCGAGCAGGATCCACACCACGCTGCGGTTCGGCTCCTCCAGGGCCTTGAGCAGGGCGTTTTGCGACCTCTCCGGGATCCGGTCGGCCTCCTGGACGATGAAGACGCGGTGGTCGGCCTCTATGGGGGTCTGCGACGCCGCCTGGGCGGTGGCCCGCAGCACCTCCACCGGAAAGGTGTACCCCTCGGGCTGCAGGATCGTGACGTCCGGGTGAAGGCCTGCGAGCACCCGCCGGCAGGTGTTGCAGCTGCCACAGGCCTCCGGGCAGACCAGGGCGGCGGCGAAGACCCGGGCGGCGTTGCGTTTGCCGACGCCCGGCGACCCGACGAACAGGTAGGTGCCGGTCGGGCGCCCGGCAGCGCCCTTCAGCACGCCGGCGACCCGAGGGTGGGCGAGGAAACCGTCCCAGACGCTGCCTGAGTAAGCTCCCTCGGGAGAAGCGCCGGAGTCCCGGGCCGGGGGGTTCGGCCCGGCAGGGTTAAGTGAGCTCTGCTTCAGCCTGTGCTCCCACTTCCCGGGTCTCCTCCCGTACCGCCAGCATCTGGTCCACCTTCGCCCGCACCAGCTCGGCCACCTCCTGCTGGCTCTTGGAGCCGTCGATGATCAGGAACCTGCTGGCGTGCCGCTCCGCCAGCAGGCGGTACGCCTCCCGCACCCGCCGGTGGAAGTCCAGCCCCTCCTGCTCGATGCGGTCCGGCTCTCCGGCCCTCTCCAGGCCGAGTGCCGCCTCGTAGTCCAGCAGAAACACCATGTCCGGGAACAGCGCGCCGGTGGCCCACCGGCTGATGGCCCGGATCTGGTCCGCCCCCAGGCCCCGGACCAACCCCTGGTAGGCGATCGAGGAGTCAATGTACCGGTCGCATATGACAATCGCGCCGTCGTCGAGCGCCGGTCGGATGCACTCTTCCACGTGTTGTGCCCGGTCGGCGGCGTACAGCAGCGCCTCGGCCTTGTCGGAGAGTCCCCGGTTGGCCGGATCGAGGAGCAGGTCCCGGAGCTTGCGGCCGATTTCGGTTCCTCCCGGCTCGCAGGTCACCACCGCCTTGTGGCCCCGGGCCTCGAGGTGCTGGCGGAGGAGCTCCATCTGGGTGGTCTTGCCGCTCCCCTCGCCACCCTCGAAAACCAGCAGCATTCCGCTTCCGGGTGGCCGCTGTTGACGCCGGGCGCCGATGGCCTGGGTGGTGATGACGCCGGCCACCACGATCAGCGCCCCGCCGATCCACATCGACACCCGGATTCCCCGGATGTCGATGCTCTGGTCGAAGATCACCACCGGGCCGGGCGCCGCCTGGTCGATCAGCTTCACCAGCGCCGGCGCGACCGCCGCCGCACCGACTATCGCCAGCCGGACCACCGAGTTGATCGCCGCCGACCCTCGCCCGCGCAGGGCCGGCGCCAGCTTCTCCTGGATGAGGGCGTAGCCACTCGGGTAGGCCAGTCCGGCGAACACCCCGCAGAGGCTTACGAAGACCAGTGCGGTCGTAAGCGTCGACACGCTGCCGAAGATGAAGGTGCAGACCCCCATCCCGACCACCGAGCCGGAGAAGATGACGTCCTTCGGGACGACCTGCGACGCCGGGCCCGCCCCGATGAAGCCGGCTCCGAGGCCGGTGCCCACCGCCGCCACGAGCAGTCCGAAGCTGCCGGACCCGCCTCCCAGGACGTCGCTCAAGAAGAAGGGCGCCATCGACATGAAGGTGCCGATCCCGGCGAAGGTGCCTCCGATGCCGATCACCCACGGCCGGATCATCTCGTGCCCCACCAGGAACTTCATGCCGTCGACCAGCTCCCGGGTGGCGGCTTTGATGTTCAGCGGCTCCTGTTTGGTCGGCCGCGGGGCGATGGACAACCTCAGGGTCATCACGGCGCTGACCAGGAACGTGGCCGAGTCCAGCGTGAATGCCACCAACTCAGGGTTGGCTGCGAGCGTCTCCAGCCCGGTCGCCTCGCCCACGATCTCGGAGAACTTGGCCAGCAGCCCGAACACGACGCCCGACAACGGGAACGTGGCGTAGGCGGCGATCAACAGCAGCGAGTAGGCGTGGGTGTAGTGCTTGGGGTTCGTGACCATGTCGGGAACCGTGGTGTCCTTCGCCGGCTGCCAGGCGATCGTCAGGGTCTCCAGCAGAGCCGAGATCACGAACAGCAGCACCACCGGGTTGAGGATCGGGATCCGCGCGCCGATGGCCTCGACGAAGGGCAGGATCATGATCAGGGCCGCCCGGGCGACGTCGCAGGTCACCATCAGCTTCTTGCGGTCCCAGCGGTCGGCCAGCACTCCGGCGACCGGACCGAGCAGCAGCGTTGGAGCGATCCGGGCCAGCAGCACCGCCGCGATGGCGAACTCGTCGTCGTAGATTCGTTTGACGAGTGCCACTATGGCCACCAGGGCGACCCAGTCGCCCAGCGACGAAGCGACCTGCCCTACGAAGAAACGCCGGAAGGAGCGCTGCTGTAGCAGCTGCCGGTAAACCGACCGGCTTCCCTGGTCGGAGAGATCTACTTCGTCGCTGTCACCGAGTTTGATGAAGGGCCTCCACTGGCCGGTTGGAGCGCGGGGTCCTCGTTTTGGGTGTGCCGGCAGGCAGGATAATGGCTGCAGCCGAAGAACACACCCTTCTTGCCCTTTCTTTCCAGCAGGTCCCCCGGACCCCCGTCGGAGCACCGCTTGCACGGTGTCTCCAGGCACTTGGGGCACGGCACGCCGGTGTTGCGCGGCTTCTCCTTGTGGATGTACTTGCACTCCGGGTACGTCGAGCACCCGATGAACGGCCCGAAGCGCCCGCGCCGCTTCTGCAAGGGGGCTCCGCAGTCCGGGCACTTCTCCTCGAGCAGCTCCGGCACCTGGTCCGGCTGGCCGGGCAGCGGCCGGGTGTAGGCGCACTCCGGGAAGCCGGAGCAGCCGTAGAACTTGCCCCGCCGGCCGAGCTTGATCACCAGGTGCTTGCCGCAGTCCGGGCACAGCTCGTCGGTCACCTCGGAGGTCACGTCCTCTTTGGGAACCTCGCCGGCCTTGTTCAGCCGGTCCTGCATCGGCAGGTAGAACGACTCGACCACCGGCCGGTAGGCCACCTTGCCCTCGGCCATCTGGTCCAGCCTCTCCTCCATGTCCGAGGTGAACTCGAAGTCCATGAAGTGGTCGCCGAAGTAGCGTACGAGGAAGTCGCTGGTCACCTCGCCGGTGTCGGTGGCGTGGAAGCGCTTGTTCTCGACCCGGACGAAGTCCCGCTTCTCGTCGAGGATCGTGGACATGATCGAGGCGTAGGTCGACGGACGGCCGATCCCCCGGGCTTCGAGCTCTTTGATCAGGGAGGCCTCGGTGTAGCGGGGAGGCGGCTGGGTGAAGTGCTGCTCCGGCTTGAGCTGCTTCAGCTTGAGCTCCTGCTCCGCCTGGAGGGCGGGAAGCTTGGACTCCTCTTCCTCCTCCTCGTCCCGGCCCTCCCGGTAGAGCCGCATGTAGCCGTCGAACTTGAGGGTGGAGCCGGTGGCCCGGAACAGGTGGGCGTCGGCTCCGCCGGCCGGAGTCGCCTCGATGTCGGCGGAGACCTGGTCGTAGACCGCCGGGGCCATGAGGGATGCGACCGACCGCTTCCAGATCAGGTCGTAGACCTTGACCAGGGCGTCGGCGTCACGGGTTTCGCCGGCCCGGATCTCGGCCTCGATGTCCTTGGCGCTGCGGGTCATGTCCGAGGGGCGGATGCACTCGTGGGCCTCCTGGGCACCCTTGGTCTTCTTGTCGTGGTTCTTGTAGCGGCCGGCCCAGTACTTGTCGCCGAAGTTCTTCTTGACCAGCCCGGCGGCGGCGGAGATCGCCTCGGAGCTCATCGAGGTCGAGTCGGTCCGCATGTAGGTGATGAAGCCCCGCTCGTAGAGGCGCTGCGCCAGGCCCATCGCCCGGCGGCTGCCGAATCCCAGCTTGCGGGAGGCGTCCATCTGGAAGCTGGAGGTGATGAACGGAGGGAAGGGGACCCGCCGGTTCTCCTTGGTCCGGACGTCGGCGACCTTCCAAGAGGCGCCGTCGAGCGCGGCGGCGATCGCCTCCGCCCGGGCTTGCTCGGGGATGCGGTTGGCCAGGTCCTCGGCGGAGTCCTTGGTGATCTTGGTGGGGATCTTCGTGTCGCCGATCTGGACCAGCGTGGCGGTGAAGCCCTCGCCGGCCAGCGTGTCGAGCAGCGCCTGCAGCGTCCAGTACTCGACGGCGACGAAGCTGCGGATCTCGCGCTCGCGCTCGACCACCAGGCGCAGCGCCGGGCTCTGCACCCGGCCGGCCGAAAGCCCGTAGCGGATCTTGTGCCACACCAGCTGGGAGACCGGGTAGCCGACCAGCCGATCGATGCTGCGCCGGGCCTGCTGGGCGTCGACCAGCCGCTGGTCGATCGAGCGCGGGGACTTGATCGCCTCGGTGACCGCCTTCTTGGTGATCTCGGTGAAGGTCACCCGCCGCTGCTTGTCGGCCGGGATCTTGCAACTCTCGGTGATGTGCCAGGCGATCGCTTCGCCCTCGCGGTCGTAGTCGGTGGCGAGGTAGACGGCGTCGGCCTTCTTCGCCGCGGTGGCGATGGCCGATATAACCTTCTTCTTGTCCTCGTTGACCACGTACTCGAGCTTGAAGTCGTGGTCGACGTCGACGCCGAGGGTCTTTACCGGCAGGTCCCGGACGTGGCCGACCGACGCAAGGACCTTGAAGTCCTTGCCCAGGTACTTGGCAATAGTTTTCGCTTTGGCCGGCGACTCCACGACCATGAGGTTTTGAGACATATTGGTTGGTGGGGCAGAGTGATGCGGATTTGCGTTCCTGTCAAACCCCCGGTCGGGAAACGATCTGTTTCGGCTACCCGGAGTTTGAGCTACCAACGCATTCTGTCCTACTTTATTTCCAAAGCGGCCGATAGGTGGCGGAAGGTCGCCCCCGGGGCCACCCTCCAACTGCCCGGGACGTCCTACGGGGAGGACCGATCGCTATCCAACGGTTGGTTGTCGAGTATCCGCCTCCGAGGTTTAAAGTAGGAGAACCATGGGATTTCTCAAGGGCCTCAGCGAAACGTCGGACGAGATCCACGCCCAGCAGACGCGCAAGTGGTGCCGGGAGATCGACGGCGTCCAGGACGTCACCGACTGCATGGAGCGCACGCGCCGCAAGGTCGCCGGTGTGGTGGAGAGCATCAAGCTGGTCCCCCGCCAGTTCTCCAACACCCTGGAGGTGACAGTGTTCGACGGCACCGACCGCATAATCGGCGTGTGGCTCGGCCGCAAGTCCATCCCGGGCATCGACCTCGGCACCCACCTGATCCTCGAGGGCACCGTGGGCCGGTTCGAGCCGGGCCCCCTGCGGATCATCAACCCGGCCTACGAGCTGCTGCCCCAGAGCTAACCGCCGCCTGCCGGGGTACTCCCGTTGAGGTATCGGCCGGGTCCAAATCGCCGCCCGGCGGAGGATTCCAAGCCGTAGCTTCGTGCGGGATCATGTCGGGATGAACACTTCGGCCGCAGTCCCCGCCCGGTCCGCCGCACCGGAGAACCGTCCGGGGCCGGTCGATCTGCTGGTGGCCATCGGGGCCGGAATCCTCTCCACCGCCCTCATCCACCTGGACCCCGAAGGGGGCGCCCGGGCACCGGATGCCCTCGCGTACGGCCTGGGCATCGCGGCCGCCGCAGCGGTCGCCTTCCACCGCATCCGTCCGGCGGCGGTCTTCGGAGCGGTGATGGGCATCCACCTCGTCTACCATCTGGTCGGCTATCCCGGCGCCGGCCCCTTCCCCGCCCTAATGGTCGCGCTGTTCGGCCTGGCGGCCGCCGGCCAGCGGCGCAACGCCATCGGCGCCGCCGTCGTGGTCGCGGCCACCGCGCAGGTGGTGCAGGTCGTCCGGGAGGGCACCTCGGTTCTCAGCCCGACGATCATCATGCCCGGGGTGCTGGCCGTCGCCTCGGTGCTGGCCGGCGAGGCGGCGCACAACCGTCGCCGGTACCTCGCGGAGGTGGCGGAGCGCCTCAGCCGGGCACAGGCCGACCGGGAGGCGGAGACCCAGCGCCGTTTGACCGAAGAGCGGCTGCGCATCGCCCGCGAGCTGCACGACATCATGGCGCACACCATCACCGTGATCACCGTCCAGGCCGGGGAGGCGCTGGACGCACTCGACCAGTACCCGGACCAGGCGCGGGAGGCGGTGCGCAACATCCGGGACGCCAGCCGGGAGGCGATGTCCGAGCTGCGGGCAACCGTCGGGGTGCTGCGGGCGGCGCCCGAACCAGGCACCGAGCGCAGACCTGCGCCCGGAATGCGCGACCTGGCCGAGCTGGTGCAGACCGCGGAGGGCGGGGGCCTGCACGCCGACCTACAGGTGCAGGGTGAGGTCCGGCCCCTGCCGGCGGCGGTGGAGCTCACCGCGTACCGCATAGTCCAGGAGTCGCTCACCAACGTCATCCGCCACGCAGGCGCCTCCCGGGCGACGGTAACCGTTCAGTACGAGCCGGGCGTCGTCACCGTCCAGGTAGAGGACGACGGTGGCAACCCGCCGGCCGGCGCGGCCAACGGCCACGGCATCCGGGGCATGCGGGAGCGGGCCGAGGCGGTCGGCGGGCGC